>JBOGMI010000379.1:0-8381 GCA_050746645.1 Bryobacteraceae bacterium
CATAAATACCCGGTGGGGATGCGCGGTGCCGTCGCTGACGACGTAATACCCCAGTTCCCCGCGCGGCGACTCGACCACGGCAAACGCGGAGCCAGCCGGAACGCGGTAGCCCTCGGTCACGATCTTGAAGTGGTAAATGAGCGCCTCCATCTGCGTCTTCATCTTTTCGCGATCGGGCAGCACGACCTGCGGCGCATCCGCCTGCCAGGGGCCGCTGGGCATTCCTTCGAGCGTCTGTTTGACGATGCGCACGCTCTGCCGCATCTCCTCCATGCGGATTTCGTAGCGCCCGAACACATCGTTCGAGGTCCGCGTGGGAACGTCGAAATCGAATTTCTCGTAGCTCGAATGGGGGCAGCTTTTGCGGATGTCGGTTGAGATGCCGGCGGCACGCAGCATCGGCCCCGTGATGCCGAGTTCGACCATGAGATCTACAGACAATCCTCCAATGCCCTTGGTTCGGTTCATCCAGATCGGATTGGCGGTCAGCAGATCGGCGTATTCTTCGGTGCTGCGCGTCAGGCGGTCAGCAACGCGCTTGACCATCTTGTGCCAGCCGCGTGGCGGCTCCAGCGCCAACCCGCCAGGGCGAATGTAGCTGGTCATCATGCGCTGGCCCGAAAATGTTTCGAAGACCTTCAAAATCTCTTCGCGCTCGCGGAAGCAGTAAAAGTAGACGCTCATGGCGCCAATATCGAGCGCGTGCGTTCCCAGCCAAACCAGATGGCTCGCAATGCGGCTCAGCTCCACCAGCATCACCCGCATCCATTGCGCGAGCGGCGGAATTTCCAGATCCAGCAGCTTCTCGATGGCCAGTGCGTAACAGAAATTGTTGGCGAGATTCGATAGATAATCGACGCGATCGGTGAGCGGGACTACTTGCTGATACTTCCGGTCCTCGCATTGCTTTTCGATCCCTGTATGGAGATAGCCGATCTCGGGGCGTGCATTGACGATGGTTTCGCCGTCGAGTTCGAGCAGCACGCGCAGCACACCGTGCGTGGACGGATGCTGCGGCCCCATGTTGAGAATCATGCGCCGCGGAGCGGCAGCTTCTAAGGGCGGAATTCCCGATGGATCCGGCGTTTCCAGCTCGTGATCCGCATCGAGAGATAAAACGTGAGGTTCGCCTTCCTTCATGACTGCATCCCTATTCCTAGTTTGCAACGCGAAGGCTTCAATGAATCCTAATCCCTTCCATACGAGTATTTATGCCCGTGTACCGGATAATCTCTTCGCAGCGGAAAACCTTCCCAATCCGCGGGCATCATGATGCGTTCGAGGCTTGGATGATTACGGAAAGTCACGCCGAACAGGTCGAAAACCTCGCGCTCGTACCAGTTAGCGCCGCGCCAGACCGACGTGACGGAATCGATTTCCTGGTCTTCGGCAGCGCGCACAATCAGCCGCAACCGCCAGTTGTTTTGGAAGGAGCGGAGAAAGTAGACCACCTCGAACCGCGGCTCGCGCGGCCACCAATCGACTCCGGTCACGCCGCTCAATTGCTGATAACCGCGGTCTTTGAGAAGTTTGCATGCCGCCACTAAATGCTCAGGCGCGATCACCAGTTCCACTTCGCCATGCGGGACGCGCGCCTCCACGATCGCATCGGGAAGCTCCTCGTTAATCGCAAGCGCGTCCGCATCTTGCGCCACAGCCTCAGGCAGCACGTTCGCTCCTCTCGATTTCACGCTTTTCCTGCTGCTTCCGGCTGATCGCCCAGTCCAAAACGCCTTGCTTATAGATGTAAAAAAATCCGCCCAGAACCAAGCCGATGAACAGCAGCATTTCCCAAAACGCGAACAGGCCCAACTTGCGGTAGACCGTCGCCCACGGATAGAGGAAGATCGCTTCGATATCGAACAGGATGAAGACCATTGCCACCAGGTAGAACTGCACCGAAAAGCGCCCGCGAGCATTGCCCACCGGCATCATCCCGGATTCGTAGGGCGTCGATTTCGCCGTGTCGGCGACGCGGTGGCCGAGCAGCGCAGAGGTCGCGATCATGCCGCCGCCGAGGATAAAGGCGATCAAGATCGTAATCAAAATCGGAAACCACAAGTCCGCGTAGGAGCCCGCCATATTGTCTGCTACCAGAGTAGCAACCGGAAAATTCATATAATGATCGCACGGGTTCTCATGCCGAAAACTTCACCTATCGATGTCGTCGTTAACGGCGAACCGCGCCAGGTTCCCTCGGGGCGTTCGGTGGAGCAGCTCCTGGAAGACTTGGAAATCGCGCGCGAGCGCGTTGCCGTGGAGCTGAATAAAGCCATTGTGCGCAAGCGGGACTGGCCGGCGAAGATCATCGCGGCAGGCTCGCAAATCGAAATCGTGGAATTTGTCGGAGGCGGCTAAGGCTTCCCGGACTGTGAACTTCAAGAAGGTGCGCGACACAAATGTGGGCGCACAGCGAAGGTATGTGCACGAAACAGAACCCCGACCGTTAGAGGGGTTGCGGCCAGGAGCGCCAGTCCCCTCCCTAACGGTCGGGGTTCTGTTTGCCGCCCGCACTCCACGTTTATGTCGCGCACCGACTTCAAGATTGACAAGTACCGGAAGACGCGATATCGACGCTTGCGTTTACCCGGCAGAGACAACCATCTAAGTTAGGGAATCTGTTAGCGGGAGCGCAGCATAGATAGAATCGCCGCAGGCATTCCTGCTTGATCCATTTACCTCTTCTCGACCGGACGCAAACGGCAGATTTGCTCACTGACTTCGACCAGTTCCTCAGTAAGTTGTCGAAAACGGCGAAACTCGGCAATCTCCTGTTTCGCTTTGCGCGCCGCGGCGCTGGTCGAAAGAGCTTCGGTGATCGTCTTGCCATGCTGCTTGTACGTGATTCGCAAGCTGGGGCCGTGACCCGGATCTTGGGGTTGGGCACAGTGGCAACTTGGCTTGCCGCAGCGCCGGATGGCGCCCACGATCGATCCTGGGCGCATATCTTGAATTTGGGCCAGAGCAGCCAGCAGGTCCCGGCGACGAGATTCGAGCTCGGCCATCGAATCGAGCATTGACAAGGGCCCCTATTCTGGACGTACCATATACTTCCAGAGTAGCGGAAATGGGCCTCCTCCGCATGCCTCTTGACTGTCGCGCCAACTCTAGTAAAATTTGGGGGAGCTTTTATTTTCAAAACGAAAGCGGGGCGTTATGTTCAAAACACGCAAGGTTCGTCCTGATTTGTACCAGAGTCAGAGGACATATACGAGCACGGATGTCGCCAAGATCGCCGATGTGAGCCTGCGGCAGCTCCAGTGGTGGGACGAGCGCAAGGTGGTATCGCCCCGCCATGAGAGCCACAAGCGCATTTACCTGGCCGAAGAGGTGGTGGAGATTACGGTGATTGCGGAGCTGCGTCGCAAGGGCTTTTCGCTGCAAAAGATCCGGCGGGTTTTGCGCTTCCTGCAGCGCGAGATGGGCCGCCGTCTCAGCACCGTGCTTGCCGCCGATTCCAAGCTGCATCTGCTCACCGACGGCAAGTCGATTTATCTGGAGGATCAGCAGGACCGAATAATAGACTTGCTGAAAAATGCGCGCCAGCCGATGTTTCTGGTCTGCATCAGCGATCAGGTAAAGCGGCTGGGCGAAATCCCGCGCAAAGCCAGCCGCTCGGAGACTTCGCTCAGCAGGCGCATCCGGCCCGCGGTCTAGCTCTAGCCGGTCAGGAGCCGTTCAAGCCGTTGCTGAAGTTCTATCGCGTCCTTGCGATCGAGGACGGGTACAAGCTCGATGGCCTAGCGGAAAATGCTCTTCAGCTTATCGAAAAATCCCTTTTTCTTTTTGTGGGGTTTTTTCTGCTGCTGTTTTGGAGCGTTGCCTGGCTGCGGCGGTAATTGCGCAAGGCCGGGGATCATCGGCGGCGCTGCGGCCGGGCTTGCCGGCAGCGCCGGCGGCGCCGCGGGCGAGTTTTCCCAGCCCGCAATTTCGGTCGCGCTAGAGCGGTGCAGCGGGCAGTAGATAGTCGGCTGGGTGCCGAGGATGTAGTATTCCGGCCGCGGATCCGGGCAGGCCGGGCCGGCCAAGTCGCCGCTGAGGGGGTCGATCTCCACGGACACGATACCGGGCGGCATCGGAAAATCGGTGACATCGCTATAGGCCGCGCGCTGGTGCGCGAGCTTCATAAACTCCGCCCAAATGGGAAGCGCCGCCGTGGCGCCTTCCATGTCGATTTTGTGATAGCTGTCGAGCCCGACCCAAACCACGCACAGCAGCCTGGAGGTGAAGCCGGCGAACCAGGCATCTTGCGGAGAGGTCCCGGTCTTGCCCGCCGCGGGCAGGGTAAATCCGTAGGCGCTTGCGCCGGCGCCGGTGCCGCTGCGCATGACCTGCTGCATCAGGCTCACGACCAGATAATTGACTCGCGGATCGAGGATGTCCTTTGTATCCGTCTGCGACGCCCACATCTGCGTTCCGTTTTTGTCGATAATGCGCGAAATGAATCGCGGCTCCACTTCCACGCCGTCGTTGGCGAAAATCGTGTAGGCGCGTGCGAGCGAGAGCGGAGTCACATCGTAGGCGCCCAGCGCCTCGGCCGGCGTCGGCTTGATGTTTTCCAGCCCCGCCTGGTGCGCCAGGTTGGCTACGTTGCCATAACCTGCCGCTTGCGCCACTTCCACCGCGGGCACGTTGAGGCTCTCGGCGAAGGCTTTGCGCACGGTGACGTTCCCCTGCCATTGGCCGCGCTCGAAATCCTCCGGCTGGTAAGCTTTTCCGTCATAGCTGAAGGTTGTCGGCTCATCCGCAATAATCGTCGACGCGGTAATCGGCGTCGGACTGGTGAATGCGGTATTGAGCGCCGCGGCGTAGACGATCGGCTTGATCGCGCTACCCGAGGGACGTTCGGCCATGGTGGCGTGATTGAATTGACTGGCAGTGTAGTTGGTGCCGCCGATCAGGGCCTTGATCTCGCCGGTATGCGGATCGAGGACGATCAGCGCCACCTGCGCCTTTTCGTAGGACGAGCCGGGTTTCGCCAAGTGCCGCTTCACCAAGCGCTCGTGGCGCGCCTTAAGGATGGCGTCCACCTTCTTCATCCCGTCGGCAACCGCCTGGACGGCGTCCCGCTGCAGTGCGGGGTCGATCGTGGTATAGATCCGCGCGCCGTCGGTTTGAAAATCGTCGCCGGGAAATTCATCCCCCAGCCGCTCGTTCACCGCGTCGACGAAATACGGCGCGTCCGCCGACTCTTCGCTATCCTGGGCAATCTTCATCGGCGTCGCGCATGCCGTTTGATATTGCGCCTCGGTGATGTAGTGGTTCTCCCGCATCATTTCCAGCACCTGATTGCGCCGCTTTTGGGCTCGCTTCGGCCAATGGACAGGATTGCGGTAACTCGGCTCCTGGACCAATCCCGCGAGCGTGGCGGCTTCGGGCAGCGTCAATTGCCCGATACTTTTCCCGAAGTACGCCTGAGCCGCCTCGCCAAAGCCGCGGATAGCGAACGAACCACGCCGGCCGAGCGGCACGTCATTGGCGTAATACTGGAAAATCTGCTGCTTGGTCAGTTTCCGTTCCAGGTGCATCGTGATCAGAGCCTCGGCAAATTTGCGCGAGAATGTTTTGCGGTTGCTCAGCCACAGCATACGCGCCAACTGCTGTGTGAGCGTCGAAGCGCCCACCCAGTGTGAGCGGCGGCTGTGCATGTCGTGCCAGGCGACTTTAGCAATGCGAACCGGGTCAAATCCGAAATTAGTGAAAAAGTGCTTGTCTTCAGCCGAAATCACCGCGTGGACCAGCACCGGCGGGATCTCCTGATAGCGCACCACCCGGCGCTTTTCGCGCTTTTTGTCCCAGAGGCTGCTGAGCACGTGCGGCTCCAGGGCGTAGGTATCGAGCGGCTGCTGATCTTTCAGCGAAGTAATGGAAACGATCTTTCCGGCGTTGAACTGGAGCACCGCGGGCACTTCTCCCTGAGTGTCCGAGTCGGCGCCGGGATAGATCCCGATCGCATGCGGCTCCAAATGGAACCAGCCCAGCCCGTCTCCATGGTCGTCCTGCCCGTATCCGCTTTCCTGCAGCTCGTCCGCTACTTCGATGGGGGTTCCCGGATCGCCCGGCCCCACCATCTCCGGGGCGGCGTACAGCATGGAAGTATCCGGAATCGGGCCGCGCGCCAGCGTCTGATCCGCAATTTTGGCGTATTGCAGATATTGGATCCACACCCACACCCCTCCCGCCACGATCACGGCAGCGATACAGGCGATGGCGATCTGGAAAATACGGGGATGCGGTTTCTTGGCGCCCTTCTTCTTGCGGCGCGCCAGCGGCCTTCCAGGAATGCGAATGCGTACCGGCAAATGTGTAGCCTAGGGATCTCTCTCGTGCTTATCGGTCGGCCGCAAAGCGATCAGCTTATTTCTCCGCCTGCTGGTACGATTCTAACTCTTTCCAGATATCGTTGTCGCGCGCGTGCCAGATGGGTGCGGCCCTTCCGGTAATCTGTAACTCTTCGATACTCAGCGTCCCGTGACCCCACGGGCAAACCAGTTCCGTTTGCGGCCGGCCAAGCGTCACGATGTTACCCCAAGAACCGCTCGAAGCGGGCAGGATCATCTTCCGTAGGCAGACGCGGCAGCGGCGCCGGTGGTCCCAGACAATCGCCGCAACGATTCCCGCTCCCACCAGCCATAATCCGAAAATCGCAAACGTAAACGGCAAATCGTGCATAAACGGCGGCGGAGCCGGTCCAAACACCGGCCGGGTCGGCGCCGGCGGCGGAAACATCGCCGCTATCAGGCATTGCAGCCCGAATATCGCGCCTACCGCGAGTACCAGCTTCCCCGCCAGATAGAGCCAGTACCTCATCTATTTCATTAGACTCCTTTTCGCGGCGGGTAGTTCCGCCGCCCGGCCGTCTCATTCGCGGAGCAGATTGCGCGCTAAAAACAATACATTCGACGGCCGCTCCGCCAGCCGCCTCATGAAGTACGGAAACCAGGCGCTTCCGCAAGGCACGTACAGCCGCAGCCGAAAACCGCGCCGCACCAGCTCCCGCTGCAAATCCCGCCGGATGCCGTACAGCATCTGAAATTCAAAACGCTCCGGCGCGATTCCTTGTTCCGTTATCCGATGCAGCGCGAGCCGGAGAATCTTCTCATCGTGCGTCGCAATCGCCGGATAGGTCCCTTCTGCGAGCAGAAGCTGCATCAATTTTAGATAGTTTGCGTCCGCGTCGGCCTTACGCGGAAATGCGGTGGCCGCCGGCTCCTCGTAAGCGCCCTTGCAGAGCCGGACCGGAATACCGAGGTGGGAAAGCATGCGCAGGTCCATTTCGCTGCGATAAAGATAGGCTTGAATCACCGCGCGCAAGTGCCCGGCGAAATTTTGGTGAAGCTGCGTGACGATCCGCAGCGTGCGGTCGGTATAGGCGCTCGATTCCATATCGACCTCGATGCCGCTGCCGATCGCCGCCGCGCGCGCGGCAACCGCGAACGCGTTTTCGCGGCAGGCTTCTGCGGAAAAACCGAGCCCGAGCTGCGTCAGTTTAATCGAGACCGTCGCCGGAAGATGAGCCCGCTCGATTTGGGCGAGCGCTTGCAAATAGGACTCGCGCGACTCGGCCGCTTCTTCCAATGTCGTGACATTTTCTCCCAGGTGGTCGAGCGTGCCCCAGATCCCCTGCCGCGCCAGCTTTTCGAGCACCCGAACGCCGTCTTCAATCGTCGCGCCGGCAACGAATCGCGCGGTCAGTTTTCGCGAGACGCGCGAATGTTCCATCCAGCGCCGCAACCAGCGCCGGTGAGCAAGATGAAGCAGCGTCCTGCGGAGCATGATGATTGTTCAGGAATTTATCGATGACGGCCCACGATCGTCGCCCATCTGCTGAAACCGAGCCGGAGCGTAAGCGCTCTTGTTTGTCCTCTGGCCGCTACGCAAACAGCGAGTGACTCCCCAGCGCCAGCCCCATCCCGATCAACGCTCCCGCCACCACATCGCTCAAGAAATGCATCCCCAGCAGAATCCGCGAAGCGGCAATCGATAGCGCAAAGAACAGCAGCACCGGTAGCAGGACCGGATAAAAGGACCCGAACGCCACCGCTACCGCGAAAGCCGTAATGGTGTGGCCGGAAGGAAAGGAAAACCGATCCGGCGGCAGAAGCGTGGCCCAGCAATGCGGAGCAATCGCGCAGGGCCGCTTGCGTCCGGAGACCTTTTTAAGCGTGGCAAAGAGACCTATGCCCGCGAGAGCCGCCGAACCCGCCGAAGCTCCCGCCGTAAGCCGCCCGGCGCCGCCGAACACGAGCACGCAAAGCCCAACCAGATACCAGAGCCAGCCGTCGCCCCCGCGCGTCGCCGCGATCGCGCTTAACCGTACCCACCTCGGGGCGGACCATTTATTGACCTTGCGCATCAACTTGTGATCGCCGCTGGCAATG
>JBOGMI010000380.1:0-2668 GCA_050746645.1 Bryobacteraceae bacterium
CGACATATTCACCTCGATGCATGTAGTTTTTTCAGGTCTGAAGCTGTGGATTTGCCCGCCCGCTAAGATCGTATTGTGACTCCCCCACAGCCGCCCGCGGTGGAGGCGGTCCCTGCCCGCAGGTTTCGCTCTCCGCTGCTGCCGATCTTTCTGATCGTACTGGTCGATGTCCTCGGCTTCACGATCATCCTTCCTTTGCTGCCGTTCTACTCCGAACATTTGGGCGCTTCGCCGGCGATTGTCGGGGCGATTATTTCCATCTATGCCGTTTGCCAGTTGCTGGCAGGACCCATATTGGGACAACTGTCGGACCGGCGCGGCCGCCGCCCCATCCTGCTGCTGAGCCAGGCCGGCACACTGGCCGGATTTTTTCTGCTGGCCTTCTCCACGCAAATCTGGATGATCTTTCTTTCGCGCGCCATCGACGGTCTGACGGCGGGCAACCTGAGCATCGCCCAAGCCTACATCAGCGACGTGACCAAGCCGGAGAACCGGGCCAAATCGTTCGCCTTGATCGGTGTCGCCTTTGGCTTCGGATTTCTGGTTGGCCCGGGAATCTCCGGCTACTTGGCGCAATTCGGATTTGCCGCGCCCATTTTCGCCGCCTGCGCGCTTTCGTTTCTGAGTATTCTTTGCACCTATTTTCTGCTTCCGCGGCGGGAACTCGCCCATGCGCAAAGCGAAACTGCGCCCGGAGAGACCGGCCCCGGCGGCCGCCGTCTCTCGCTGTTTTCCTGGGGCGAGTACCTGCGCTTCTTCCACGATCCTGCCCTGAGGCCGCTGCTGATCCAATGGGCCTGCTTCGCGTTTTCGTTTTCCACCTTCATCGCCGGTTTCGCGCTCTTCGCCGAGCGCCGCTATCTGTGGAACGGCCATCCGGTCGGCGTCCGCGAAATAGGCTACCTCTTCGCGTTTACCGGTTTCCTCGGCATGATCATGCAGGGCGGCTTGGTCGGACGCATGGTCAAGTATATGGGTGAGCGCAGAGTGGTGTGGATGGGATTCGCGGTTTCGGCGATTTCCTACGTCGCCATCGGATACACGCAAACCATTGGGCAACTGCTTTGGGTGCTCGCCTTTTCTTCCATCGGAGCCGCGGGCCTCCGCCCGGCGCTCACCAGCAGCATCACGCAAAAAGCGGATCGCCGCGAGCAGGGCGTCATTCTGGGGCTGACCCAATCCATCACATCGCTTTGTCAAATCGTGGCCCCGATCATTGCCGGTCTTTTGATCAATTATCACTATTTGGCCACGTGGGCGGTCTGGGGCGGGGTAATTGCCGCTTTGGCTCTCTTTTTCGCGCCGCGCAAAACTGCGGAACCGGCCGCGGCGTAGGCAAATCCAGGTCGTTACTTACCGTGCTTCTCAAAGCTCTTACAATGGGAACATTAACATGTGGCCGCCCGGATTTCGCATCTCCGAATGGCTGCTCCTCGCCTTTTTCGGCTACGCCGCGCTGCTCATTCCCCGGTTCGCGGATCGCCCGCGCCTGCGCCGCTACCCGATCGTTCTGTTCGCCTTTGTCTGTTCGCTGATTGCTGCTGTAGCCTGCGGTGAAAATTCGCGCTTTGCCCGCACGGTCTCCTACTTCCGCGATTGGCTGCCACTCGGGCTGACACTGCTTGCGTTTTCCGAGATGAAGCTTTTCGTGCCGCGGCAGTTTACCGGCCGCCGGGAGGGGAGCTGGATTCGTTGGGACGACCGGTTCCTCGTCGGCTGGCGTGCGCGCTCCTGTATCGAGTCGATGGGCAAAACGATCCCGTTCTATCTGGAATTTTGCTATTTACTCGTGTACGGAGTGGCCGCTTATTGCGTAGCTATTCTATATCTGACCAGGAAACGAAGCCTGGTCGATCGTTTCCTTACGATTTACCTGACCGGCACCCTTCCGGCCTACGCACTGTTTCCGTACTTCCCTTCACAGCCGCCGAGGACCGCATTCCCGGCTGTTGCCGCCCCCTCCGTGACGAGTTGGGTGTGCAAACTCAATTGGAAAATTCTGGATTCAGCCTCAGTGCAGTCCGGAGTCTTTCCGAGCGCCCACGTCTCTTCCGCATTTTCCGCCGCCTGGGCAATGCTCTTGCTCTTCCCTCGCCGAAAGCCGATAGGCGGCGGGCTCGTGCTCTACGCGGCGAGCGTGTCGCTGGCCACGATTTACGGCCGGTATCATTACATCGCGGACGTGGTGGCCGGGTTTGGGATCAGTCTGGTAGCGGGCGCGATCTGCCTGCTGTTTAGAAGGCGCCGCGGAGCCCTGCTGGCCACCAAAGCCCACGAAGACGCGAAACCCAAACAGAACCGCGACCGTTAGGGAGCGGCATCTTCAACGGAGCGGCGCAGGGCTAGGAAAAATTGACCAGCGGCTCGGATTCCGAGGCCAGCACGGCTGCGGCATCCGCTTCGGTGAACTCCAGCGTTTTCGCCGAATGGTTCATGGAGCAAAACTTCGGCCCGCACATGGAACAGAACGCCGCGTCCTTGAAACCCTCTTCAGGCAAGGTTTCGTCGTGAAACGCTTGCGCGGTTTCCGGATCGAGCGACAACTCGAACTGGCGCTTCCAATCGAAGCTGAAACGCGCGCGGGAAAGTTCGTCGTCGCGCTGCCGGGCGCCGTTGCGATGCCGCGCCACATCCGCTGCATGCGCCGCAATCTTGTAAGCGATGATGC
>JBOGMI010000381.1:0-2525 GCA_050746645.1 Bryobacteraceae bacterium
GCGACGTTTACGCTCTGGAAACCTCCGGCAACGGGCGTGGTCACCGGCCCTTTGAGTCCGATGCGTGTCTGGTTGAGCGAATCGAGGACGTGCTGCGGCAGCGTTTTTCTGGCTTCGAGGATGATCGCCTCATTCAGTTCGGCGCGCCGCCAGCGAATTTCCACGCCGGTCGCCTCCACCGCGCGCACAGCCGCCTCGGCAACCTCCGGGCCGATGCCATCGCCGGGAATCAGAGTGCAATTATGGGGCACAACTCGATTCTAGTCACCCCCCGTGCTTTTTCTATAGACGCTTTGCCCGGAGTACTCGCGTCCGACCTTTAGCCCTGCTCGATACAAAATCTCCACAAAGCCCTGCTAGCATCGACCCGAAAACGCAAGGCCCGAAACCCGATTACGATCAGGGCAAGATCGCCTATCCAGGCCTTTCCGGAGAGATGACGCCCAAGCCGGATTACGGCGAAGACTCTTACCAGGGATTGGGCCGCCTCGCCGGCAAAGCGGCCCTCGTGACCGGCGCCGAAGCGGCCCGATGGGTGAAACAGGCAGTCCGAAAGGCGATTCAGGCGGCGGCCGATCTGCGCACTGAGGAAGCTATCGAAGCTGGCGATGAAGCGGAGCGTTCGCGTCAATGCTGTTGCGCCCGGCCCGGTCTGGACACCTTTGATTCCCGCGACCATGCCCGAAGAAAAGGTGAAGCATTTCGGCAAATCGACTTTGTTCGAGCGTCCCGCGCAGCCGGTAGAAATCGCGCCGGTGTATGTATTCCTTGCATCCAACGAGAGTCGGTTTGTCAGCGGCGAGATCTACGGCATTACCGGCGGACGAACGCCGTATTAGCTGATGGCCTCCATCGGCTTCGATAGAGGGCAGTCGCTGTCCGCAATACGCAGTAACCTCCAAGCAGGAATAGAAAAGGCTCTAGAGGAACCCGGAATCGAGGCGTGACCATAACCAGATAGTAGGCAGGGGGATAGAGGCCGATTATCGCACCAAGAATCCATGCGGAGTAGTGCTTGGAGCGGAATAGCAGCGCCAATCCACTTAATGCCACGACTGTGAGTCCAGCCTCTGGGATCGTTTGGATCAGCCTGCTCATTTTCGGTATCCAGAAGAGGCGGAAGCGCTCGGCAGTTAACGCCAGAAACCTTCGCTTGTGAGTGGAGAGCCAGGCCAGAAACTGATCTCGTTTCGTGCCCATATAAGCGACTTCGCCCAGGCGCTTCACCTTGGCACGTTCAATGAGGCTTAAGGTTGGATGCATACGGGCGAACTGCGGCATAGCAAAATTGGTTATTTCGTCCGCCGTCAGAACGTCGTTGTTGGAAAGGTGCATCTCCATCCAAAAATTGGAGCGCGTCCAGATAAGCGACCCCATGACTTCGTAGTTCCGAATCGCCCATGGTGTTAGCGTCGCTACAATGCACCCGGCGCTTACACCGCAAAAGATGAGCATTCGCTTCAGCCGCTGCCGATTTTGCAAGAGTATGACGACTAAACAGCCAATTATGATCGGGAGGATGACGGGGTTCAGCAGACAGCACAAACCGGTGGCTACGCCCAATGCCGCCCCATTCCGTTTGGTGAACCGGCGTCTGGCCCGAATCCGGCACACGAGAATACAGATCGCGACAAGCGCGGCGGCTGTAAAGGGAGCATCTACACTCCCGGAAATTTGGAACCAAAAGCTGATAGGCAGCAGGACGCCGGCGAGTCCGGCCAGTACGCCGCATGCGAGGGGCAATCCGCTCTCGGCGGCGAGAACCGGCAACAGAGCAAATGCGAGGGCCGACGCAAACGAGGCAGCGACGTGAGCGGCCAGAGCCGTGGCAGGCGTGTAGATTCCAAAAAGCAGAACAAAGCAGCTCAGCAGCAACGGAAGCAACGGTGCGCAGTGTGCCGTGGGCCCCACCCCGGATCCGTAAGCGTCGGCGTAGTTGCCGGTCGTTGCAAGGGAGACCGCGATATTCATCGGCTCGGTGTGGGGAGAAACATACGCCTCTTGCATCAAGAACAGAAGCGCGATTCGCAGTGCGAAACCGATCAGAATCAGCGCGAAAACCAGAAGGATGATTGCTCGGCGGCTGGGCGCAAAAACCGGCACACGTTCGCCGAATGCCAGGCCTTCTCTGGTTTGTGCTGTCTCGCTTGCCAATCCATCAGGTTACACGCGTGCAAAGTAGCTTGCAACAAACGAAACCCGGGTTGTCCCGGTACCTGACGGCCGGTACTAGTATTCTCGGCTAGTACCCCTGTGCAAGAATATTTCTCGTGCCCCGCATTGAACGCGCTCTCCTCAGCGTTACGGATAAAATTGGAATTGTTGCCTTTGCCAGAAAGCTTCAGAGCCTGCACGTAGAGCTGATTTCCACCGGAGGAACGGCGAAGCTGCTGCGCGACAACGGTTTGCCGGTGCGCGAAGTGGCCGAAGTCACGGGCTTCCCCGAAATGCTCGATGGCCGCGTCAAGACGATTCACCCGCGGATCGCAGGCGGCATTCTTGCGATGCGCTCCAATCCGGAACAC
>JBOGMI010000382.1:0-6502 GCA_050746645.1 Bryobacteraceae bacterium
AGCAGACCTCTGCGCGTGAGTTTTGAGCCCGCCGGGCCTTCGTCTGTGTGTCCCATGTTTTCCTTTGTTGCGCCGACATGCGAAAGTTTATCACTCGGGCCGCATCTGCCGGCTTCGTCTCGATGGCAGCCGCGTGTGTCACTTCACGGCCGCCGCGTTCATGGTTTTTTCAGAATCCGACGGCATAATCCTAATTGAGAAGACAGACACAATGAAAAGTTTTGTAACGGTCGCCGTAGGTACTGTATTCGGACTCTCCACCTTTGCCTCCGCAACCAAAGTAAACGTAAAAGATCGATCTTCCGCCCGCCGTGCAGATTGCCATCAAGAACCAGACCAAAGGGAGACGCGATTCTCGGGGCGACCGAAGAGCGAAAAACACGGGCGTATGACCTACGAAGTCGAAACCAAGCAAAACGGAAAGAGCAGGGATCTGGCTTTTGCCGAGAATGGGTCAATGTTGGAAACCGAGCAGGCAGTCGATCTGAACGGTATTCCAGTGCGTGCCAAGGAAGCAATACAGAGTAGGGCAGCCGGCGGAACCATCATGAAAGTCGAGTCTGTCACGCAATGGTCGAGCACCAGTTATGAAGCTAACGTCAAAAGAGGATTAGCGAGAGGACGCCCGGCATGGCCGCGATAATACTTGCCGATTACGGCGCCGGCTTTCTCGGCGAAAGGCGGAGACCAGCCTTCAATCGGGCTGCCCCGAACCCCCGTACTACTCGCATGTTCGTTCTGGCGCTGGGGGCTTTTATTGTCACAATCGCTGCCCGGCCGCCGCTCGCCTGCGCGGCACAGGATAGCAATCATTCCGCCTCGGCGCAAAGCACGATTCAGCTCGCGCAGCCGAAAGTCTATTCCGGGCCGCCACTTACGATTACCTTGCAGGACGCGCTGCAGCGGGCGGAAAAGAACAGCCCTCAGTTTCGGGCGGCGGCAACCGCCGTAAAGGCGGCCGAGGAAGGCCGGAAGCAAGCGCGCGCCGCCATGCTGCCCTCCTTCAGTTCCACAGTTCAGGATCTGATAACCCAGGGGGACGGCATCTCTCCCGTCGGGCGATTCGTTTCGAACGACGGCATTCACGTCTATCGGGCTTGGGGGGTGGTGCGGGAGACGATGCCGGGAAGCTTTTTCATCGACGCGGGCCCGCGAACCGCAGCCTATCGGGAAGCATTGACGCGCGCACAGGAAGAGATCGCGCAGCGCGGTCTGAACCTGACCGTTACCACCGATTATTACGCGCTGCTGGTGGCTCAGCGAGCCTACGCCACGGCGCAGGTTACGCTGAACAACGCCCGGCGGTTTCTCCAGATCAGCCAAGCCTTGGAACAGGGAGGAGAAGTAGCGCACACGGACGTAATCCGATTCCAGCTTCAATATAATCAACAGAAGCAGGCATTACAGAATGCGCAGCTTGCCGTGTCCACGGCGCGCGCGAACCTTGCGGTGCTGCTGTTTCCCGCTTTCAACGAGAATTTCACGGTGGTAGACGACTTGGATATTCCGCCGGCGCTGCCCGGCTTTGGCGAGATCGAAAGCATGGCCAAAAACAACAACCCGCAAATTCGGGCGGCCTTGGCTTCCTACCGGCAGTCGAAGCTCAATGTTTCGGTGGCGCGGGCGGCCTTTTATCCGTCGTTCAGCATCGATTTCGATTACGGCATCGAGGCCAATGCCTTTGCTCTTCACAGCATCAATACCACCAAGCCCGGTGTCGTGCAGCCGAACCTGGGCTTTTTCGTAACAGGTATTGTAAACATTCCGGTGTGGGACTGGGGAGCGCGCCTGAGCAGGTTGCGAGTGGCTAAGGACCAGCGGGAGTTACAGCAAGTGAACGTAAGTTTTGCGCAGCGGCAATTGTTGAACCAACTGTATTCGTTCTATAACCGAGCGCTGACAGCGCGGGACCAGTTAGACACGTTGCGCAATTCGCAGCAACTGGCCTCGCATAATTTGCAACTGGTCACCATGCAATACCGGGCTGGAGAGGCCACGGTGTTGCAGGTGTTGGACGCGGTGAATTCGCTCAACGCGGCGCGCGACGCTTATGCGTCGGGAGGAGCGCGCTACCGGGATGCTTTGGCCCAGTTGCAGACGCTGACGGGGAGCTTCTGAGAGTGCTGTCTCGAAAGCCCGGCAGGAAGGCCCTTATAGGAATTGTGGCTGCTGCCGCGGCGATGTTGCTGGGGTGCTCCAGCAAGCAGGCCGCGACGCCGGAGCCTGTGGTGAGCGTACAGACGGCGACGGTGCAAAGAAAAACGATCGAGCGCGTGATCGCGTCCAACGCGCTTCTTTATCCGATCAATCAGGCCACGATCGTTCCGAAGATTAGCGCGCCCATTCGCAAGTTTTACGTCCAGCGCGGAAGTCATGTGAAGGCGGGGCAGCTTGTCGCGGCGCTGGATAACAAGGATCTCGCCGCCGCCGTGGTGCAGAACCAGGGCGCATACGAGCAGGCACAGGCGACTTATGCCACCAGCACCAAGGTCAATCTGCCGGCGCAGATCCAGGCCGCTCAGCTCAGCGTCAAAGCCACGAAGGAGGCGATGGAAGCCGACAAAGCCGTGTATCAAAGCCGGCTCAAGCTTTACAAAGCAGGCGCCATGTCGCGGAACCTGATGAATCAATCGCACGTCGCCTACATTCAGACTGAGAACCAATATGAAATCGCGCAGGCGAAGTTAAAAGCATTGCATGCCGTGGGCAAAGAGCAGCAGATGAAGGCCGCGCAGGGACAGTTACAATCGGCCAAAGGAAGCTATCTCGCCGCGCAGGCTCAATATAAGTATTCCGAGATTCGGAGTCCGATCAGCGGGGTGGTCACCGACCGTCCGCTCTACGAAGGTGAAATGGCTTCCGCCGGGACGCCGCTGATGACGATCATGGATCTGTCGCACGTGGTGGCCCGCGGGCCGGTGTCGCCCGAGCAAGCCGCGCAGTTGCACGTGGGAGATGCCGCCACCATCTCCCCGGCCGAAGGCCAAGTTGATGTTCCAGGCAAGGTGACGGTGGTGAGCCCGGCGGTCAATCCGAACACCACCAGCGTGCAGATTTGGGTAGAGGCTCCGAATGCGGACGGAAAACTGAAGGCAGGCTCGACGGTTCAGGTGAAGATGGTGGCCCAAACCGTGAAGAATGCGCTGGTAGTGCCGGAAGCAGCGGTGCTGACGGCTTCCGACGGCGCTACTTCCGTCATGACTGTCGGGCAGGATCGAATCGCGCACCAAACCAAGGTCAAGGCAGGTATTCGCCAAAACGGCGAAGTGCAGATCGTGAGCGGGCTTCAAGCCGGCGAACGAGTGATTACCGAAGGCAGCTATGGCCTGCCGGACGGGACCAAGGTGAAGTTCTAAGCAGGGCGCTTACGCTTCCGGCTCAGTTTCAAGATTATGGATCACGGCACGCAAACCGATCGAGACTCGCTCGCCGCGCGCTCTCGGGTGGAAGAAAATTCTTCCTCTTACTGGTTCGCGCGCGAAGCCAAAGCGATTGTGTTCCTGATCGTTGTGCTGGCGCTGGCGGGAGCTTTTTTGGCGCTCTCGATTCCCATAGCGGTCTTTCCCTCCACTAATTTCCCGCGCGTGATCGTCGCCGTAGATAACGGCGTGATGCCAATCAACCAGATGCTGGTTACCATCACGCGGCCTCTGGAGGAAACCGTTAGTGGAGTGCTGGGCATTCAAAACGTCAAATCGATCACCAGCCGCGGTTCGGCGGAAATCGACCTTTACTTCAATTGGAAGGTCAACATGTTCCAGACCCTCCAGCGGGTCAACGCGGCCATTGCGCGAGTGAGACCCAGCTTGCCGCCGACGGTGAAAATTGCAACCCATCGCCTGCAATTCTCGAGCTTTCCCATTCTCGGTTACAGCCTAACCTCGAACAATATCCCTCAAACCCAGCTTTGGGAACTTGCCACTTACAACATCAAGTCGAGGCTAAACAGCTTGCTTGGTGTGGGAACGATTCTGATCCAGGGGACGAAGGTGCCGGAGTTCCGGATCGCTCCCCATCCGGCCCAGTTACTGGCCACGCGCATCACCGTATCGGATATCTTGAGCGCGGTGGAGCGGTCGAACCTGATCGAATCTCCGGGGCTGTTGGAACGCAACCACCAGCTTTATTTGGGGCTGATTACCGGCCAAGTTCATAACCCGGCGGAGATCGCCAATATCTTCATCAAGAAAGATCCCAGCGGCGCGCCGGTGTATGTCGGGGATGTCGCCACCACGTCAGCCTCCATCGCGCCCAACTACACGATTGTGACCGCAAACGGCAAGCCCGCCGTGTTGATCAATGTCAACCGGCAGCGCGGCAGCAACACGGACGCCGTCGCCGGCGAAGTCAAAGCGGAACTGGACCAGATCGAGCAGGCACTGCCGCCGGGCATAAAGGTGAGTAACTTTTACGATCAATCGTGGATCGTAAGTCAATCGATCAAGAGCGTCCGGGATGCCATCCTGATCGGAATCGTGCTGGCTTCCCTGGTCTTGGTGCTGTTCCTGCGCGATTGGGGATCTTCTTTCATCGCCGGCATGGTCATTCCCTTGAGCATTCTCATGACGCTGATTGTGCTCAAGGCGCTGGGGGAAAGCTTCAATCTGATGTCGCTTGGCGGGCTGGCGGCGGCAGTCGGGCTGATTATCGACAACGCCATTGTCGTGGTGGAGAACGTGGTGCTGCGCCGCGAGACGGGAGAAGGGCGCTTTGAAGCCGTCCGGCATACGCTGAAGGAGCTTACGGTACCCTTACTCGGCTCCACGCTGACGCCCATCGTGGTGTTTCTTCCTTTGATTGCCATCAGCGGCGTGACCGGCGTCTTTTTCCGCGCCCTCGCCATCACCGTGGGCGTGGCACTCTTCACTTCGCTGGTGCTGGCGCTTACTTGGACTCCCAACTTATGTCCCTATCTGCTGCGCAACCAGGCAAAACCCGAAGCAGAACTGCCGGCCGATCTCACTCCCGAGCAGGCCGATGTCCGGCGCATTATGGCGGTGGAAGAGCGCTCGATGGGAAAGATACTCACCCGGATCATTCATTTCTACGACCGCTGGTTTCGCCGCGGCTTGGCGCATCCTTGGTCGTGGGTGGTCCTCGGCGTGGTTCTGATCGTGGTTTCTTTCTTCTGCTATCGCCACATCGGCTCCGGTTTCCTGCCGAAGATGGATGAGGGCGGATTCATCCTCGACTACGTGACGCCGCCGGGCAGCTCACTGGCCGAGACCAACCGGATGATCAGCGGCATTCTGAAAATCGTCCAGTCCGTCCCTGAAGTTGCGAGCACATCGCGCCGCACGGGGCTGCAGTTGGGACTGGCGGCGGTCACCGAAGCGAATACCGGCGATATTTCCGTCAAGCTCAAGACCCGCCGCAGCCGCGACATCTGGAGCATCATGGACGAAATTCGGGCCAAGGTTGCGCGGCAGGAGCCCGCCGTCTCGGTCGATTTCACTCAGAAGCTTCAGGATATGATCGGAGACCTGACCAGCGCGCCGCAGCCGATATATATTATGCTGTTCTCTCCCGATGCCAAACTGATCGACTCCTGGGCGCCCAAAGTGGCGGACGCCATCGGCAAGATACAGGTGGGAGGCAAGCATCCCGTGGTGGATATCGATGACGGCGTCGCTTCGACCACCAGCGGTCCGGCCTTCGTCTTCCATGTCAATGTGGCGAAAGCAGCTCACGTGGGTTTCTCGCCGCAGAATGTGGCCAACGAGGCCACGGCCATGCTGAATGGCCTTCCCGCCCCCAATCCGGTCGTCGTGAACAACCGCCCCTATACGCTGCGCATCCGCTTTCCCAAAGCGGTCCGCTCGTCGCTTGAGTCTATAAACGATACCATGATGATCAGCCCCACCGGGCAAACCGCGACTCTGGGTTCGCTGGCTTCGATTACGGAGCTGCCCGGTCAGACCGAAATCCTGCAGGACCATCAGCAGCGCTATGTAGCCGTTACCGCGCGCTTGGAGGGTTTGGACCTGGGCCATGGCATCGCGGCCGTGAAGAAGGTGATGGCCGGTCTTCATCTTCCGCCTTCCATCCGGATCGAATATGGCGGAACTTACAAGACCCAACAAAAGTCATTCCACGATCTCACGCTCGTGTTCGTCATGGCCGTTATCCTGGTCTTCCTGGTGCTGCTGTTCGAGTTCAAGAATTTCTCCGCGCCCGTCTCCATTCTCGTCGCCGCCATTCTTTCCACCTCGGGAGTGTTTCTCGCCCTGTTGATTACCGGGAAGACGTTTAATCTGTCTTCATTTATGGGGCTGATCATGGTGATCGGGATTGTGGCGAAAAACGGCATTCTGGTACTGGACGCCGAGGGAAAGTTTCGCGCGGCGGGCTTTACCCGCAGGGAATCCATCATCCAAGCAGGCCGGCGCCGCTTGCGGCCGGTCGTGATGACAGCAGTGGCGGCAGCGCTTGGATTCCTTCCGCTGGCGCTGGCCATCGGCGCGGGATCGCAGATGCTTCAACCGCTGGCGATTGCCGCGAT
>JBOGMI010000383.1:0-3759 GCA_050746645.1 Bryobacteraceae bacterium
CGACCAAGCGCTTGCACGAATCGTGCGCCTGCTCAATAATAGACCTCGCAAACGCCTCGCCTACCGGACTCCCGCCGAGGTCTTCGTCCAGGCCAAGCGTGTTGCACTTGCAACTTGAATCCACCTAACTCGATAAACGAGCACTCGGCATACACCCAATCCGAGCGCTAACAAATCTTCGCAACCCTGCAAAGCCGATAGCTCAAAACCCTGCACGTCCAACTTGAGCAAAGTGGGCGGCGCGATATCCTCGGCCACGATGAAGTCATGCAAGCGACCCACCCGTATCATCTCTACACCAGATTCGGCCGTGCCGGGGAACAATCTGTCCTGCTCGGCCCCGATCGACAACAACGAAAACGAATCGTTACGCTTTGACAGATGAATTTTCTTTTCACCAGTCTCTGGTCCGATCGCTACCTTGTACAGCCGTACCCGAGAATCACAGCGGAACACGCGAAGGAACTTCGCCGCAGGGCCCAGCAATGGCTCAAAAGAATGGATAAATGCATTCGGAAAACATGCAGGACTGCTAGCGCGAACTGACCACGGTTGGCACCAATGTCCACCACCGATCGAGGTCGCATCAGTCCGGACACTCGCACATGCTCAAGACTGGGCACAACCCCTGTGTGAAATTCATGCAGCCAGAGTCGGTCGAAACTAAAAAGAGTTCGCAGTGCCTTGATGCCATGACATCCCAGGAACGCGTTAGAGCTAGCCCGCCTGGCGACGGGTGGGGGCTACTGCTTGGTCGCCCATAGCTCTCCATAATCAACGCGCCGCGGAATCGGAGCCGTCTCGCTGAAACAGAAAATCCGCCTGCACCGACTTACCCCCAGCGTCATAAGCCATGTTGTACGCCCCAGCCAGCCGAAACCCACGTTCATGCAACCAAGCGATCACTTCATCAGCCAAGGACTGGCCCTTGTGCATTTCCATAAAGGAGCACTCACAGTAAATGTGGTCAAAACGGGCTAGCAGCCGCTCGCAACCGCGTAGTGCCTCCAGCTCGAAACCCTGCACATCCAGTTTCAGCAACGCCGGCCGTTCCATGGCTGTCTCACCCAGCACACTGCCTAGCGGAACCACCTGAACTGCGAGCGTCTTCACTTCATGGGTACCAGGAAACACCCGCGCTTGCTCATCGCCGATCGGCAGCAACGACGACGAATCATCACGCGCCGAAACGTGCATCGTCCGTTCCTCGGCCTTCGAACCGATGTCGCCAAGATGAAGCTTCACCAACGAGTCACCTGCGAACACCCGTTCGTAAACACGAGCCGGGCCCGCCAACGGTTCAAATCCGAAGATATGCGCACACGGGAACAACTCACGGGCAAGAAGTGAAAATTGCCCCCGATTGGCACCGATATCCACGACCGTGCGGCATCTCAAATCCTGCAACGCAACCGTATGCTCCACGCATGCGGCAACCCCATGACGTACCAGAGCTCGCGCATATGCCCCCCTGCACAAGACCCGATTCAGCTTCTTAAGTCTATTCATGCTTACCAGATATGCTGTCGGAAGCGGCCTACAGGATCATTGGACTGACTGCCACACCCCAGGTGCACAGGTCTCAACACTGCTCGGTAGTCTAACCACGACTCGCCGGTCACCTACCCGCTCACATTACTTGAATACTGCGGTTTCCGCCGATGGTTCAGGCTCCCCCCGACGGACGATGCCGGGTAATCATTGCCTCTCATGCTAACCCCCCTCCTTGCCAGATCGCTTCATTTCTGGGCCTTATCCACCACCTCAGCGAGTGTCTCGCAGGCGCGCGCGTATTCTTCTGGCACGCCAATATCAATAAAATATGCATCGCTCGGCATGCCACACACAACATCCAATTGGACATTTTTCGCGATAAACTCATTCTCAAACGAGCTGGCCCCTGCCGGCAGCAGTGCGAGAGCCCTTTGCCTGTTCACTAGATAAACCCCCCCATTTATTAACCCCCCTCCCCCGGCCTGCTTCTCATTAAACGCCGTAACTCGATCGTTCTGAGTCAGCACGCTACCATATCTCGAACAGTCGGTCACTCTCCTAAGCGCGATCGTCAATAACGCCTCATGTCTTCTGTGCAAGAGTTAAACTCATTTCTGGTGTATGGGGTGGGTTGAGAAAGGCGGCGTCTCCTGCTGAAATAGAGACGGTGTAACAGCCGATTTCATTCAGCACATAGGAGAGACGCCACCATGGATGATGATACTACGATTGTTTCCTTTTCGAAACCCGCGTTTGAAGACCAGTTGAGCGAGATGCTGCAAGAAGGGGCGCGGCGGATGATTGCCACGGCGATTGAGAGCGAATTGGCCGAGTTCATGGGCCGTCACGCGGCGTTATGCGAGGAGCGCGGGCATCGTGCGGTGGTGCGCAACGGCTATCAGCCGGAGCGCTCCATTGTGACGGGCGTGGGGCCGGTGGCGGTGAAGGTGCCCAAGACGCGCGATCGCTCGGGCCAGCGGATCGGTTTTCGCTCCTCTCTGGTGCCGCCGTACCTGAAGAAGACCCGCCGGGTCGAGGAGTTGCTGCCGCTGCTGTATCTGGCAGGGATATCCACCAATGACTTTCCCGGCGCGCTTCAGGCGCTGTGGGGCGAGTCGGTCAAGGGGTTGTCGGCGAACAGCATTGCGCGACTGAAGCGCGCCTGGGAGGGCGAATATGAAGCGTTTCAGAAAGCCGAGTGGCGGGGCAAGCGCTTTGTGTATCTGTGGGCCGACGGGATTTACATCAACGTGCGCGCCGCCGAGCGGCGCTGCGTTTTGGTGGTGATCGGCTGCGACAGCACGGGAGAGAAGCATTTTCTGGCCATTGAGGACGGCTATCGGGAGTCGAAGGCGAGCTGGTCGAAGCTGCTCCTGAGGCTCAAGGACAACGGGCTTGAGATGGCCCCGAAGTTGGCCGTGGGCGACGGGGCGTTGGGCTTTTGGGCGGCGCTGGCGGAGGTCTTTCCGCCCACCCGGCACCAGCGCTGCTGGGTGCACAAAACCGCCAATGTACTGAACTATCTGCCCAAAAGCGTGCACTCAGAGGCCAAGGCTGCGCTGCACGAGATTTGGCAGGCGCCCGATCGAGCCCTCGCCGAGACCGCTTTCGATCGCTTCATTGCCGTCTACGAGGCGAAGTACCCGAAGGCCACAAGGTGCCTGGTCAAAGATCGAGAGGCGCTGCTCGCCTTCTACGACTTCCCGGCCGCGCACTGGCAGCACATTCGCACCTCCAACCCGATCGAATCGACCTTCGCCACCATCCGGCTCAGGACGGACAAGACACGCAACTGCGTGAGCGCAAAAAGCGGCGTGGCCTTGGTGTACAAATTGGCGATGTCGGCCGAGAAGCGATGGCGACGATTACGCGGCTTCAAACAGTTGACCGATGTCATTGACAGAATCCAGTTCATCGACGGAATCGATGAGCGGGTAATCAGCAGGAAGGCCGCCTGACCATGACCACCCTCCATACACCAGATTTGACATTAGCTCCTCCCGTCGCTTCCCACCCGAAGTGTCGGACATCCGGTCCAGACCGATGACCATCATCACGAGGCCACCGACTACCGCTTGGCGTGCGGTCAGGCCGTATTTGGCCAGCTCGGCATGTGTCCCAGGAGTAGCGTCGTAGCGGGCGATTATCTGATCGAGGGGTTCGGTGGCTATATCTCTAAAGATGGAGAATCCCATCTTTGAGGGGTGTTGGCAGGGATGCTTGGCATTGTGGAGTATATAAGCGAAACTGTGATGCAGATAACTC
>JBOGMI010000384.1:0-1621 GCA_050746645.1 Bryobacteraceae bacterium
ATTCGGATCTTAGCCGGACGGTCACGATTCGCGGAGAGCCGCATTCGGTCATGCAGGCGATCAATCGCCAGATCGCGCATTATGCTTCGCACTGCGGGCAGATTATCTTTCTCGCCAAGCATTTTGCTGCGGATCATTGGCAATCGTTGAGCGTGCCGCGCGGACGATCGGCGGAATTCACCTGCCGCGTGCAGGCGGGCGAGGCGAGCCAGCGCTAGCTGGTTTAGAATCAAAAGAAGCCGATTTTCGGTCCCTTAGCTCAGTTGGTTAGAGCGCTGCTTTCACACAGCAGAGGTCGCAAGTTCGAGTCTTGCAGGGACCACCATCGCATCGTTACGCCGGCTCTATACCGCGGAATGCGATCACAAAATATTGCGCGGGCGTATCGCCCACGTTTTTCCAGCCGTGGCGGTTTTCGGAAGCGACATAGATAACCCCTCCCGGGCCCACTCTCGTGCTTCGCCCCGAGATGGTCGCTTCCAGCGTTCCTTTCTGCACCAGCGTCATTTCTTCCCAAACGTGCGAGTGCGGCGGATGCGGCATCTCGCCGGGCGCGAGCGTGGTGATGTGCAGGTCGACATGAAAGCGATCATGCGTCAGACCGTCGAGCACCTGCCGCGTCTGGTTGTGCGTCTTGGGATTCGTCCGTTCGTGCAGCGAATCGAAGGGGTAACACCTGGAGGGGAGCACCGTATCTTTGTGGTGCGGATGGGCCGCATCCGCCGCCTGAGCCGCCGCCAGCAAGCCAGGCAAAAGCAGGGCCAAATCTCTACGCGAGCAATCCATATGCGTCGATTGTAGCGAGTTAGCATCCTGACGGCTCTATCTGTGTGGAGGAATCATTTGCCGGAAAAGAAGACCATTGCGCGAGCCAAGCGCGACAAAGCTCAAGGTAAATCCACGTCCACGCAAGCCGGGGAGTTCGTACACGAGGAGATGGATCACATCCGCAAGGGGAAGCATGGAGCGCGATCCAGCAAGCAGGCGATCGCCATCGGGCTTTCCAAAGCCCGGCGCTCGGGCGTCGATTTGCCGGCGCCGAAGAAGGGCGCGACTCCCGCGGCGACTCGCAAGAAAGCGCAGCGCGATTTAGAAAAAGGCCGCAGCGGGAAGAAAACCCAGCCTTCGGCGAAGCGCTCCCAAGCGCGGCGGAAAGCGTTGAAGAAAGAGCCCCGGTCGGCAGCCTCAAAGAGCGCTCTTTCGAAGCAGGCAAAGCGAGCCGCTTCCAAACGCCGCGCGCGCGGGAAGGTGACGCCGGCCAAGAGACGGGGCCGTTAGAACAGGTGGCCTAATTTTTCGCGCTTCGCTTTTAGATATTCGGCCGTCGTCGCGAGAGGCGGCACGATAATCGGCGCTCGCTCGACGACGCGGATGCCAGCCCTCTCAAGCGCCGCGACCTTTTCGGGATTGTTCGAGAGCAGGCGCACATCGTGGAGGCCGAAGTGCGCCAGGATAGCCGCCGGAAGCGCGTAGTCGCGCAGATCGGCCGCAAATCCCAGGCGCTCGTTCGCTTCCACCGTATCCAGGCCCTGGTCCTGCAATTCATAGGCGCGGAGCTTGTTGAGCAGCCCAATTCCCCGCCCTTCCTGGTGCTCGTAGATCAGCAATCCGCGGCCCTCCC
>JBOGMI010000385.1:0-4280 GCA_050746645.1 Bryobacteraceae bacterium
TTATGAAGATTTGCCGGCGCTACCCCACCGCGGAGTTCTGGACCAATATTTTTACACCGTATCCCGGTTCGCCGGTGATGAGGCGGGCATTTGAACTGGGCATTCAGGTGCCCGCCACATTTGAGGGATGGGCAGATTTCTTTCCGCGCTATACCGTACTGCCCTGGTTAAAAGGCAAGCAGCATGAACGCGTGCAGCGGATGCGCGAATACCTTCGTGTTGCCTTCAACCGCATCCCTATTGGCGTCCAAAAAAAGCATTTCGTCAATCGTGTCGTACACCGCACGATCAGCCTTCCAGCACGTTGGCGGCTGGATCACGACGTCTATTCCGCTCCTGTCGAGTTGTGGTTGAAGAACAAAGCGAATAAGCTGTTCGCTCCCACTAAACCCAAAGTGGATGCACAGCTCTTATCGAGCGAGGTAGTTACGTGCTGAGCAGCTTTACTTTTGGGGGCCTCATCGTGGCGAGCGCTCTTTGGTCGGAACTTCAGGAATACGGCCTGCTGGACTCCTCCCCACAGGCGCCGATTCCGAGCGAGGAGCGCTCGCTCCGAGAGGAAGAGCGGTTGGGCGAGCGCAAGCAGCGTGATCGAGATCGCAAACCGACTCAGTAAGGGCATAGACAAACCATGGACGTCCTGCTCACCCACAGCAATCACGTCTTCAACGACGAGAAGCAGACCAGCAAGATGGAGCCGTATCCTCCGCTCCAGACGTTGCTCGCCGCTGCCGTGCTTCGTGAGGCCGGATTCCGCGTTGGCCTCTGCGATGTTACGTTGGAAGACCCTATAGCGAAATTTGCAGAAGCAGTGAGGCGGGAATCGCCCTCTCTGGTAGTGGTTTGCGAGGATGATTTCAATTTCCTGACTAAGATGTGCCTGTCGAAAAACCGCGAACTTGCGTTTTGGATGGCACGATTCGCCGGCGCTTGCGGGTGCAAGACCGCCGTCCATGGTTCGGATGCAACGGATAACAGCAGCGCTTATCTGGATGCTGGATTTGAGTTCGTTCTGGTCGGAGAAGTGGAAGAAACGCTGCGAGAGCTTGCCGGCGGCGCGGCGCCCCAAAACATCTCCGGACTGGTTTACCGGGGCGAAGATACCGGCCAATACCGCCGCACATTGCCGCGTCCGGCCATTACACAACTCGATCAACTGCCGCTGGCGGCGTGGGATCTCATCGATATCGAGAGTTATCGAAACTCCTGGCAATCACATCACGGTTACTTCTCAATGAACATGGCGTCGAGCCGCGGCTGTCCTTACCGCTGTAACTGGTGCGCCAAACCGATCCATGGAAAGAACTATCGTGTGCGTTCCGCGAGGTCGGTCGCGGAAGAGATGCTGTATCTGAAGTCAACACATGCGCCGGATCATCTCTGGTTCGCGGATGACATTTTTGCGCTTTCGCCGCGATGGGCCCACGACTTTTCCTGTGCGGTGAAGGAATTGCACGCGCAGGTTCCATTTAAAATGCAATCCCGCTGCGATCTGATGACGCGCCAGACGGTCTCCGACCTCAAACAGGCAGGCTGCAGCGAAGTCTGGATGGGCGCCGAATCCGGTTCGCAGCGCATTCTCGACGCCATGGAAAAGGGGACGCGCGTTGAGCAGATTGTCCAAGCAACAGAGAATCTCCGCCGCAACGGCATTCGCACCGGTTGGTTTATCCAATTCGGATATCCTGGCGAAACCTGGGACGATCTGGAAGCCACGGTACAGATGCTGCGCATCGCAAAGCCGGACGATGTGGGCGTGTCCGTTACTTACCCGCTCCCCGGAACGAAGCTTTACGACGTATTGTCTTCTCAACTTGGAAAAAAGCGGAATTGGGTAGACAGCGGAGATCTCACGATGATGTTTCGCGGCGCGTTTTCGACGGAGATCTACCGTGCAATCGCTCACGCGATCCACCTGGAAGTTCGCAATCCCACAAATGCAGCCGCCATTGCCAATGCCTGGGCGGAGGTCGCCACCCTGAAACCAGGATGTGTCAATCAGGAGGCGGTGCTCTCATGAAGCTGCTCCTCACGCACGGATATTTTCTATTCGAAGATCCGAAAGAGCAGCAGATCATGAAGCCGTACCCGCCGCTCGGGCTGCTTTATCTGTCGTCCTATTTGCGCCAGCAGGGCTTTGCTGTAGAGGTCTACGATTCCACATTCGGCTCCAGAAAAGAACTGTTTTCGCTACTGCGGCAAGGACCTCCGGCAATTCTTGGAGTCTACGTCAATCTCATGACGCGTACGGCCGCTCTCGAGATCATCGCGTGCGGACGCGAGGCCGGGTGGAAAGTCATAGTTGGCGGGCCGGAGCCGGCCAATTACGCTGAACGATATCTGCATGCCGGGGCGGATGTCGTCATTGCGGGGGAAGGCGAACTCGCGCTCGAGCAACTGCTTCGGTCCTCATTTGATAAAAGCCAATGGCCGAACATCGGCGGCCTGATTTACCGTGCACCGAACGGCGAAGTGCACCGCACGCCCGCTTCACTGATCAAGAATCTCGACGCTCAGCCGTGGCCTGATCGGGAGCGCATCGACATGGACCGGTATCTCAGAACCTGGCGTACCTTTCATGGAAAGGGTTCCGTTTCTCTCATCACTGCGCGAGGCTGTCCATATAAGTGCAACTGGTGCAGTCATTCGGTATACGGCTCGACACACCGGCGCAGATCGCCGCATGGGGTTGCGAACGAGGTGGAATGGATTCTCAACCGCTACCACCCCGACATGCTATGGCTCGCCGACGACGTCTTCACGATCCATCACGCCTGGCTGTTTTCGTTCGCCGCTGAAATGCAGAAGCGAGGCTTGGTAACCCCGTTCGAATGTATTACCCGGGCCGATCGACTCAATGAACGCGTTGTCGATACGCTCGCCGAGCTGCGCTGCTTTCGCGTGTGGATCGGCTCGGAAAGCGGCTCACAACGAATACTAGATGCTATGCAGCGTCACGTAACCGTTGAACAGGTACGCTCCGCCGTTCGCCTGTGTAAGGCTCGCGGCATCCAAACCGGAATGTTCCTGATGTGGGGCTATGACGGCGAGGAGATTGAGGATATCGAACAGACCGTTTCCCACGCAAAAGCATGCCAGCCCGATGTCTGCTTTACGACCGTATCTTACCCGATCAAAGGCACTCCGTATTACGAGCGAGTATCTTCCCGGCTTGTGACTCTAGGCGACTGGACTAAAACGACCGATCGGGATATCCGAATCAAGAACAGACATTCGAGGCGTTTCTATCAGTACGCCGATGAATTGCTGAAGAGTGAGTTATCTCCTGTGCCGGACACGGCAAGAAGCGTTGCAGCGCGGCGCGGCCTTCAGGAAACGCGCTACGAAGTTGAGGCGTAGCGGTATGGCGGCTCATGTGACTGCTTTTGATGCGGTTGCCTCGGCGTACGACCGGCTCTGGACGGAGAGCGCCGTTGGAGCGACACAAAGGCATGCGGTCTGGAAAGTAGTAGATGCTCTTTTCGTATCAGGCGAGACAATCCTCGATCTCGGCTGCGGAACTGGAGCGGATGCGGTCCATTTTCGTGAAATCGGGATTCGGGTGTACGGAATCGACAGTTCTCCGAGGATGGCCGGCGTTGCGCGGAGCAAGGGCGTTGTAGCCTGCGTGCTCAAGGTGGAGGATTTGGCGCAACTCAGTGGTTCTTTCGATGGCGCGATTTCAAATTTTGGCACCCTGAATTGCATAGAATCGCTTTCATCGACGGCGCAGGAGCTGGCCAGGTTAGTCAGGCCCGGCGGATTCATCGCGCTGTGTTTTCTTGGCCGGATCTGCTTTTGGGAGATCGCATATTATCTGGTGCGGGGGAAGATCGGGAAGGCTTTCCGGCGTGTTTCCGGAAGTGCCAGATCTTCCTATGGACTGAAAGTGTTCTACCCTTCCGAGTATGCCATCCGCAAGGCCTTTGAAGGGAGCTTTTCTTTGCTGGCGCGGTACGGTATCGGTATTGCTGTGCCGCCATCGTATGTCGGCGGCACAGGTCATCGCTTGCTGAAATATCTTGGAAGCTTTGATGCCAGGTTGGCATCTCTGCCCCTTTTTCGCTCGCTCGCCGATCATCGGCTGTACGTGTGGCGGCGGATATGAAAGATCCGACGTTGGCCCGCCGGAAATTTCTGGAGGAGTACCGCCACATCCGGCACGCCGAAGGAAGAGGCTCGGATAGCAGCGAATATTATTGCGGCTTGCCGTTTTCCGATTGCAGCGGACGAAATACGGCGATGTGGGCGATGCGAGCTCGCACTTACTTGTACTTCGA
>JBOGMI010000386.1:0-2805 GCA_050746645.1 Bryobacteraceae bacterium
TTGCAGCCGTATTGTACACTGGTTTTTTTGAGGCCGTTTGTCCTCTAAATCTCGAAGACGCCGGATACCCTGCCGCGGCTCGTCCGGCGTTTTCTTTTTCTGGACGGCTTGAGCGAGCATGAGAGAAGCAACCGTCGAGCGCAACACTAAAGAAACGCAGATTTCGGGCAAACTGCGCATCGAGGGCGCGGGCCAATACGAAATTGCAACCGGCATTCGCTTTCTAGATCACATGCTGGAGTTGTTCGCCAAGCATGGAGCGTTCGATCTGGAGCTTCGGGCGCGTGGGGATCTCGATGTGGACCAGCATCATACGGTCGAAGACACCGGGATTGTTCTCGGCGATCTCTTCTCAAAGGCTCTCGGCGACCGCCGCGGCATCAATCGCGCCGGGTATTTCGTGCAGACCATGGACGAATCCCTGGCGGTCGTAGCCGTCGATCTGGGTGGCCGGCCTGCGCTGGTTTACGATCAGCAGGTCGATGTGGTTCATGTCGGCGATTTGCAAACCGAGCTGCTGGAAGATTTCTTTCTCGGCTTTACGCAGCACGCGGGGGCGAACCTGCACGCCAAAATTCTCTATGGCCGTTCGAATCATCACAAGATCGAAGCCATCTTCAAATGCTTTGCGCGAGCGATGCGCTACGCCTGCTCCACGGACGAACGATTAAAGGATCAGCTTCCGTCCACCAAGGGCTTGCTATGACTACGATCGTCGATTACGGGGCAGGGAATCTGCGCTCCGTTCAAAACACGCTCGACGAACTGGGAGGCATCTACGAAGTCACAAGCGATCCGGTAATGGTTGCGCGATCGACAAGACTGATCCTCCCGGGCGTGGGCCATTTCGGGCAGATGATGCGCGCCATGGATGAATTGGGGCTGCGGCAACCGGTCATCGAGCGCATTCGCGCGGGCGTGCCGTTTCTCGGCATCTGCATCGGTTTGCAATGTCTGTTCGAAAGCAGCGAGGAATCGCCTTCGAGCAGCGGACTGGGCATTTTCCCCGGCAGAATCCGGCGCTTTTCCGGCAGCGCACGCATTCCGCATATGGGTTGGAACTCGCTCGAAGCCCGCCGGCAGTCGCGGCTGCTCACCGGGCTGCCGGAAGGAGCGTTCACTTACTTCGCTCACAGTTATTACGCTCCCGTGATCGATGCGACGGCGGCCACGTGTCTGTACATGCAACCGTACACGGCGGTGCTGGAGCAGGACAACGTTTATGCCGTGCAGTTCCATCCGGAAAAATCGGGACCCGTCGGGTTACGTGTGATGAAGAATTTTCTCGACCTCTGATGCTGGCAAAACGAATTATCCCGTGCCTGGATGTGACGGATGGCCGCGTAGTGAAAGGCGTGCATTTCGTGGACCTGCGCGATGCCGGCGATCCGGTAGAACTGGCCGAGCGTTACAACACACAAGGCGCCGACGAACTCGTGTTTCTTGACATTACGGCATCTAGCGATGCGCGCGATATCCTGGCGGACCTGGTGGCGCGAACCGCACGCAGAGTATTTATCCCGCTGACCGTGGGCGGCGGCATCCGCAGCGTGGCGGACGCGCGGAAAATCATTTTAGCCGGCGCCGACAAGGTCAGCATCAATACCGCCGCGGTGCATCGCCCGGAGTTGATTCGCGAACTGAGTGAGGAGTTCGGCTCACAGGCCGTGGTGCTCGCGATTGACGCGCGGCGATCCGGCAATAGCTGGAATGTGTATACCAAAGGCGGCCGGCACGACGAAGGGATCGATGCCGTGGAATGGGCCAGGCAAGGCGAGCGGCTGGGCGCGGGCGAAATCCTGCTGACTTCCATGGATACCGATGGCGTTCAGCGCGGCTTCGATTGTGAACTGACGAAGACCGTTGTGAACGCAACGACGATTCCGATCATCGCCTCGGGCGGTGCGGGCAAGCCGGAGGATTTCGTTGCCGTGCTCACCGAAGGACAAGCGGATGCGGCGCTGGCGGCCTCGATTTTTCATTACGGCAAATACACGGTGAGCGATTTGAAGCGCGCGCTTGCCCGCGCCCGCGTTCCGGTGAGACCCGCGGCATGATCGTCCCTTGCATCGATCTTATGGGCGGAAAGGTCGTCCAACTTGTGCAGGGCCGCGAAAAAGCGCTCGAAGGCAAGCCGGTGGACGAAATGCTCGCAATGTTTTCCGGTTTCCCCCAGATCCAGGCGATCGATTTAGACGCCGCCATGGGAAAAGGATCCAACGGCGCGATGATCGAGCATATCGCGCGGCGCGCTACGGTGCGGGCCGGCGGCGGCGTCCGAGACGTGGAACGCGCGCGGGAACTGGCGGCCTGTGGCGCACATCGCATCATTGTGGGAACGGCGGCTTTTTCGCAGGACGGCCCGAATGGCGATTTTCTGGCCGCGCTCGGCGACGCCATCGGACGCGAACGCGTCACCATTGCGCTCGACAGCAAGAGCGGCCGCGTAGTGGTGAAAGGCTGGCACGAGGCGACCGAGTGGCGGGCCGAAGAGATGATTTCGGCCTTCGAGCCGTTTTGCTCCGGCTTTCTCTGTACCTATGTGGATAAGGAAGGCATGATGCAGGGCACGGATCTCGGCTGGTTCGAGAAACTGCGCGGGCGAACAAATCGTGAGCTCACAGCAGCCGGAGGTATTACGACGCTGGACGATGTAAAAGCGCTCACCGCGATGCGCATCGATTGCGCGATCGGCATGTCGATTTATACCGGACGGCTTTCGCTGGACGATCTGCGCGCGATCAACAATAAAGAGGCAGGCCAGCGATGAGCATCAAGGTGGTTTTCCCGGGAACACTCGCTGCG
>JBOGMI010000387.1:0-6935 GCA_050746645.1 Bryobacteraceae bacterium
ATTCACGGCGCGCTGGAATTGGTGGCGGCGATCATCTTTCTTCCCGCGCGTGTGATCCGTGCGCTCGCCTGAATACCGCTTGCGCGAAGCTGTAGAAAGACGCTTGCGGGCGCCTTCCTATGATCCGGATTTCTCATTTACTGAAAAAGAAGCGCGCGGGGCAGAAAATCAGCATGCTGACGGCGTACGACGCGACAATGGCGGGACTGCTCGATCGCGCCGGAATCGACGTGCTGTTGGTGGGCGATTCGCTCGGAACGGTGATCCTCGGATACGAAACCACGCTGCCGGTTACGCTGGATGCGATTGTTTACCACACGAAAGCGGTCGCGAGGGGGGCCAAGCGGGCACTGGTGGTCGCCGACCTGCCCTTTCTCTCTTATCAAACCAGCATTCCGGACGCCATCCGCAATGCCGGCCGGCTTCTGCAAGAGGGCGGAGCGGCGGCGGTGAAGCTCGAAGGCGGCGTTCCGATGGCGGATACGGTGCGGCGGCTGGTAGAGATCGGCATTCCCGTGATGGGGCACATCGGGCTCACACCGCAGTCGGTCCATTCGCTGGGCGGCTTCCGTGCAGTCGGCAAGACGCAAAACGAGGCCGAGGCTTTGCTCGAGAGCGCACTGGCGCTGGAACAGGCTGGCATTTTTGCTCTGGTTTTGGAATCGGTGCCGGCGGAGGTGGCGCGGAAGATTACGGCGCGCCTGAACGTACCCACGATCGGTATCGGCGCCGGGCCGCATTGCGATGGGCAGGTCCTGGTCAGTTATGATGCCTTGGGGTTATTCGATGCTTTCGTCCCGCGCTTTGTGAAGCAGTATGCGAAACTCGGCGACGCGGTGATAGCGGCGACGAAAGAATATATCGCGGACGTGGAGGCGGGCCGTTTCCCGGCAGCGGAGCATACCATCCAGATGCCGGCGGCGGCGGAATGACCCCGGTATTGATAAAGACGATTCGCGAAGCGCGGGAGCGCTGCGACGAGCTGCGGCGGGCCGGCAGGCTCGGTTTTGTGCCCACCATGGGGGCGTTGCATCGCGGGCACGGCGCTCTGATCGACCAGGCGCGGCAGGAATGCGCCGCTGTCGCTGTCAGCATCTTTGTGAACCCGATCCAGTTCGACCGCAAAGAAGACTACGAACGCTATGGCCGCGATCTGCGGGTCGATGTGGAGTTCTGCGCCGAGCGCGGAGTGGACCTGATCTTCGCTCCGGATGCGGCGGAAATATATCCTTCGCCGCTGAAAACCACTGTCGAGGTCACAGACCTTTCGGAACGGCTGTGCGGTCATTTCCGGCCCGGGCATTTTCGCGGTGTGGCGACCGTTGTCGCCAAGCTTTTTCATATTGTCCAGCCAGACGTCGCCTATTTCGGCGAGAAAGACGCGCAGCAGCTTGCGGTTGTACGCAGAATGGCCGCGGATCTGAATTTTCCATTGCAGATTGCCGCTGTTCCTACCGTGCGCGAGGCGGACGGACTGGCGCTGAGCTCTCGCAATGAACGGCTGGGTGCGGAGGAACGGCGGATCGCTCCCCGGCTGTTCGAAGCTCTGGAGGCCGCACGACAGGCTGTCGAAACCGGAAAATCCGTGAGCGAGGCGAAAGCGGCGGGGCTGGTGAAGCTGCGGGGCGTGCGGCAGATGAATGTGGAGTATTTGGAAGTGGTGGATGGCGACATGCAGCCGGTCACGAAAATCGAGGGACCGGTACGGATCCTGGTAGCGGCGTGGCTCGGCGGCACGCGATTGATCGACAATGTCCTGGCCAAGCAAAAATAGCCGTAAATGCACAGCGGGCGCTCGTTTTTTGTTTACTCGCTCCGCTTCAACAAGCTCTTCCACCGCTTCCACGCCTCCTTCCGGGCCTTTATATTGGCGGAGTGGTTCGGCTCGTCGCCATTTGGGTTCTGGCCCAAGCGCATGAAGCCGTGGCCGGCGCCTTTATAGACAACAGGCTTATATGTTTTGCCGAGCGCCTTCATTTCTTGCCGCGCTTTGGGAATCGTCGCCCCGACGCGGGCGTCTTTGCCGGCATAAAAGCCATAAACCGGGGCCTTGATCCGCGCCATCGCGTCTTTGAGCGGCGGCGAGCCGTAGAAAACGAAAGCAGCGCGAAGATCGGGCCTGTTCGTTGCGAAGCGGAAACTCTGGCTTCCGCCCCAGCAGAAACCGGCGACGAAAAGCTTTCCATTTGCCGAAGGAAACTTCAGCGCCCGATCGGCCACGGCGTTCAGATCCGCCGTAATCTGATCCGGGTTCAGGTGGCTGACCGCTTCGATCCGGGCATCCTGCGACGGGAAGCTGCTGCTTCGACCGCCGTTCGGCCCCATGCCGGAGAGCAGATCGGGAGCAACCGCAATATAACCCGCGGCGGCGACCTGATCGGCCAGGCTCTCGACCCAATCCGTCATGCCGAAAATCTCATGAATCATCAGGACTACAGGCGTTTTTTTGCTCGACTCCGGATAGACGACAAAGGTCTGAATCGAGCGGCCGTCGTGCTGGACCGTAATCCATTCACGATGACGAGGAGACTGGTCGAGTTGCTGCCGCGCCCAGTCCTGCGCGCAGGCCGAAAATGCCAAAACCGAGAAAAGCAGGATAGCTCGGATCATTCCACAGTTGTACTACTATTTGGGGCTAGCGGAATCTCGCACAAGTCCTGCGGAAAACTCGTTAAGTTTTGAGACTCGCGCCCCGATAAGGTCACTAATCAGGGTAGAGATGACCTATCGCTCATTCTTTCGCATGTTCTCCTCCGATCTGGCAATCGACATGGGGACGGCAAACACGCTGGTATATATGGCGGGCAAAGGGATCGTGTTGGACGAACCCTCAATCGTAGCCGTCAGCCGGGGATCGGGAGAGCTCATCGGCTGCGGCGCCGAAGCCAAGGAAATGTTGGGACGTACCCCCGACAACGTGGTGGCCGTCCGACCGCTACGGGAAGGCGTGATCGCCGACTTCCAAATGGCTGAAAAAATGCTGGATCACTTCATCCGCAAGGTCCACCGGGGAAGAGCTCTGGTACACCCGCGGATTGCGATCGGGGTGCCCAGCGAAACCACTGAAGTCGAGAAGCGCGCGGTGCTCGATTCCACCTACCGGGCTAAGGCGAGCGAGGTGCATTTGGTTGAGCAGGCGATGGTGGCAGCGCTGGGCGCCGGGCTGCCGGTAGCCGAGCCGAGCGGGAATATGGTAGTGGATGTCGGCGGGGGGACAACGGACATCGCCATCATCTCGCTGTCGGGAATAGTCTATTCGCGCTCGCTACGTTCGGCCGGCAACCAGATGGATGAGGCGATCATGAATTACGTGAAGAGGAAATACAACCTCCTCATTGGCGAGCGCACCGCGGAACGCGTGAAAATCGAGATCGGCTCGGCGGATCACCTGAGAAAACCGCTTACGGCCGAGGTAAAAGGCCGCGATATTGTCCGCGGATTGCCGCGGGCGATTCGTTTAAGCGACGAAGAAGTCCGCGAGGCGGTTGGTGAGTGCGTTACCGCAATCGTGGGCGCAGTCCGTACCGCCCTCGAGTGTACCCCTCCGGAGTTGAGCGGCGATATCAGTGAACGCGGTATCATTTTGACCGGCGGCGGATCGCTGCTCAAAGGTTTAGACGAGCGAATTCGGGCCGAAACCAGCATGCCTGTGCTGATGGCCGAGCATCCGCTGGCTTCGGTCGTGCTTGGAACCGGCAAAATGCTGGAAGACTTTCGGCTTTTGCGCAAAATGGCGTTGAACTAAGCGGAAACCAGGCCGCTGGCGCTTCCGGCTCGGATTCCGCCTAGGCGGCTTTGCGGGAAGCGTTCTGGGAATTGGGCCAGATCCCGAGTTCTACAAATTCCGCTTCGAAACGCTCCTGCTCGTTCGGGTCCTCGGCGGGCCTCAAAACGCGGCAGCATTCCCGCAGGGTTTCCTCCAGCGGGCGTTCCAGCGCCGCCTCGCCCAATACGGCACACACCAGTTCGCGAGCCGCTTTGCGCGCCGCCGGAGCGGATTTTGCAAACATCAAAGAATCGTAGGATTCGTTCATGTGTTTTGTCAGTTGGGGCATATCCGGGCTCACTCACCCGATTGGATGCATTCCACGCGCTTTTGGATGCGCTAGGGATAGATCAGGCGATCTTAAGTAAGATAGCGCCGAAACCAGTCGCTTGCAAGCGCAGCTATCTGGTCGAGCGCTCCCGGCTCTTCAAATAGATGCGTGGCGCCAGGAATCATTTCGAGGTTTTTTTCGCAAATCAGGCTTTCGAGGGCCTGACGGTTGAGCTGTAGCACCGTATCGTCGGCGCCTCCTACGATCAAGAGCGTCGGCGCCTGGACACACGGGAGCCAGCTTCCCGCCAGATCGGGACGGCCGCCGCGGGAAACCACGGCGCGGATACGGTGGGGGAGTTGGGCGGCGGAGACCAGAGACGCGGCCGCCCCGGTACTGGCTCCGAAATAGCCCACCGGAAGAACCGAGGTCTCCGGAAGAGCAGCGGCGTAGCCGGTCGCTTGGGCCAGCCTTTCCGCGAGCAAGCCGATATCGAAGCGCAAGTCCCGGGTCTGCTGATCTATTTTTTCTTCCTGCGCGGTCAACAGGTCCAGGAGCAGAGTGGCAAGGCCGGCGGTCTTCCTTAGTACTTCCGCCACCAAGCGGTTTCGAGGACTGAACCGGCTGCTGCCGCTCCCGTGTGCAAACACCACCAGCGCTTTTGCATTCCGCGGGATGGCGAGATCGCCGGCGATTCCGGCGGGCGGAATGTTCAGAGCGAACTCGCGCGGCGCTGGAACTGCTTGGGCCATCAGGAAGCCCTCAGTCCCGAGGCGATTGCGCTTGCCTCGCCAAGCAGGCGGCGAACGTCCTCGTCCGTCGTCTGCGAAAAATCCTCATACCAAGCTCCGACAGAACCAAACGGGTCGGGAGTGGCGGCGCAGATCACCTGATCCACCTGACAGCGGAACTCATCGCACGTGGAGCGAGCGGCGACCGGAACCGCCACCATGATCGTTTTGGCGCCGAGCGGCCGGATGGCGCGGGTCGCCGCCAGCATGCTGGCGCCGGTAGCCAGACCGTCGTCGACCAGGACGACCGGGCGCCCGTTAACGGCAATAGGAGCCCGGTCTCCACGAAAGGCGCGTTCCTGGCGCTCCAGTTCGGCCTGCTCGCGGGTGGCGATTGCCTCAATCGCCGCAGCCGGGACGTGCAGGTAACGAACCAAACCCTCGTTCAGAACCCGGATCCCGCCGCTGGCGATGGCGCCCAACGCAAGTTCTTCCTCGCCGGGCATGCCGATTTTCCGCACCAGGAATACGTCCAATTCCGCCCGCAGCGCGTGAGCTACTTCGAACGCGACCGGCACTCCTCCGCGGGGAAGCCCAAGCACCAGGGCCGTAGCCGGATCCGGAACGGCGGCGCGCACTAACTCTCCCAAAGTACGGCCAGCTTGGCGGCGGTCCTGAAAGAGTGCCATGGACAGTCGGCAACTGCGGAAGCGCTGCACACTTCCCGTAAATGGGACCGGGCGGGCAAGCGAAACGTTTCGCAGCGAGCCACAATCCTAAGTTCCAGCTACCTTATGATGGCTTCGTCGGGAAAACCCGCACCGCTTTGAGCAAATCGCCCAGAAAACTCGTTTTCCTAGCATTCGCGATTGCGATTGCGATCGTCTTCATCTGGCGGGCCTGGGAAGTCTTTTTACTCATCTACGCATCGATCCTGTTCGCGGTCATTTTGCGCGGGATCAGCACCTGGATCTTCAGGCACACCAAGCTCACCAGCCGGGCCGCCTATGTGGCCGTGGTGCTGGGGATTCTCATTGTCTGCGGCGTTGTGATCTGGCTGATCGCGCCGCGCACCATCTCGGAAATAGCACAGATCGCAAAAGCGATCCCGAAAGCGATCGCTCTGGCCCAAAAGAACCTGAGCGGTCATCCCTGGGGCCGGCAGTTGATCGCCGCTGCGCATAGAGTCTTGAGCCAGCTCGATATCGGAACACACGCGGCACATTGGGCAGGCAGACTCGTGACGCTGATCTCGGGATTCGTCGTGATCGTGGTGGTCGGTTTTTTCCTGGCGCTGGAGCCCAAGCTTTATCGCAATGGCGCTCTGCACTTATTCCCCGACAACAGGCGCGAGCAGATCGGCCGGCTCCTGGACGAAATCGGATACGTGCTGCATTGGTGGTTGCTCGGCCAGCTCGTGCCCATGGTGTTTCTGGGAGTTGCCACGATGATTGGCTTATGGATGCTGCACATCAAGCTGGCATTTACGCTGGGCCTGTTTACCGGAGTGATGATCTTCGTTCCCTACCTGGGAGCGATCCTGTCGGAGATCCCGGCAGTGCTCATAGCGCTGATTCAAGGACCTGGGAAAATGATCGAGGTCATTATCCTGTATCTGGGCGTGCATGTCCTGGAAGCGTATGTTCTGACGCCCATGGTGCAGCGGCGCGCGATCCGGCTTCCACCGGCAGTGACGATCATGTCTCAAGTGTTCATGTTTTCGCTCACCGGAATTCTAGGAATCGCCGTGGCAACGCCGCTGGCCGCGACCATCATCGTGACCGTCAAGGAACTGTACCTGCACGAAAAACCGGAGGAGATCAAAAGGAGAAGAATAGATGTCTGAATACGATTTACGCTCGGCGTTTCCACTGAGCGATGCAACCTTTGTCGTACACGAACGGCGGTGGATCTGCCGCCTGGCCGAAGTCTCCGACGGACGCCCCGAGCGGGACCGGCTCTCCTGGTATGTCGTCTTCGAGCCGGCGGACAAGGCGGCTCACCCATCCCTGATCCCGCGAAAGCTGGAAGTGGTGACCTCCGCCGCACATCTGCTGGAGGCCGGGTTTGGCGAAGATCTGGCCGACCGCATCAGCGAATGGCTGATGACGGACGAGGAGGGCGGCCGCCGCGAGTGGCTCGATTACTAAAGCTACTCTCCGTAGTA
>JBOGMI010000388.1:0-6536 GCA_050746645.1 Bryobacteraceae bacterium
TCGGGCGGAACGAAAGGCAGCCGCGGCGGACCGCCGTAATAGCCGTTCAGGTCCATCGCGTGCTTCAGCCCGGGAATGCCGTATTTCGTCGCGATGAGTTTCGAGGCCGGCAGGATCCGTGTCTCCCAGTCCTCGGCCGCTTCCTGCTGGCGCATCCGGAAGGCTTCCCAAATCGTCACGCAAGCATAAGGAATGGCATTCGCGATGGCTAGTACCGCGCCCGAAGCGCCTTTGCGCAGCGCGGTTCCGAAATTCATGCTGCTCCCCGAAGCAACCTGGAAGCCTTGCTTCACGGCCTTCACCGTCTGCTCCAGCTTTTCCAAATTCCCCGAGCTGTCTTTCATGCCGATAATATTCGGATGCTCCGACAGCGCGGCAATCGTGTCCACCGGCAAATCGCAGCCGGTCACTTGCGGAATGTTGTAGAGCAAGACGGGAATCTTCGCGCGATCGGCCACCGCGCGGAAGAACAGCGCCTGCGTCTCCGGCCGGTACATCTGCGCGCGGTAATAAAACGGCGTCAGCGCGAGCGCCGCATGATAGCCGATGTCGGCCGCGCGATTGGCGATGCGCACGGTTTCGTTGACGCTTTCGGCGCCCGCGCCCGCAATCAGCGTCTTCTTTTCGTCCGCCGCGCCGCGCACCCATTCCATCAACTGCATGCGCTCGTCGAAATTCAGAAACGGCGTTTCGCCGGTCGACCCGCAGACAACATAGCCGGCGAGCGCAATCCGGTTCAGCTTTTCGACGTTGTGCAGAACTTTCGCTTTATAGAGCTTGCCTTCGTGATCGAACGAAGTCGTCAGGGCGGGGAAGATGCCTTGTAATTTCATAATCGAACGGGCCCGCGAGCAACATCGTGCCGGCAGGCCCGCTTCCGTTATCTAAGCTAGCAGCTAACAGCTATTTGGTTACCACAAACGAGATCACAAACGTGTACAACGCGAGCGACTCGATCAGCACCAGGCCGACGATCCAGGCGAAGCGTATCGCCGCAGTCGCGCTGGGGTTCCGGGCCAGGGCTTCGCAGGCCGACGCCGTCGCCCTCCCTTGTCCAATTCCGCAGCCGCCGCAAGCGATGCCCAAGGCGACGTAGGTTCCCGCCAGCTTTGCCCAACTGGCTCCGTCTCCCGTCGCTGCCGCATTTGGCGCTTGCGCCAGCAGCGGCGTGGCTAAGGCCATCAGCGCCGTCATCAGGAACATGATCTTGTATTTCATCGTTTTCTCCTCTTTATAAATGTGCTCCCAGGAGGTGGTTCGACACCGAGCGGAGCCGGGCGCTCACACTGGAAGCGATAAGTCCTTTAATGTTCTTCCGTTAATGCTCCGCCGACATAGACCATCGCCAGCAGCATGAAAATATACGCTTGTAACAGGGAAACAAATAAATGGAGGCCAACGAAGATCGCTGGAATGAAGACCTTCGTAAGCGCGATGAAGGTTAAGTACACTTGCTCTCCCGCGACCATGTTGGCAAACAGACGGGCCGTGAGCGAGAGCATCCGGGCGAAATGGCTAAAAATCTCGATCGGCAGCATCAGGACGATCAGCGCCGGTATCGGCCCCGCGAATTGCTTGATGTAGCCGAGCTTGTGCTTCTTCATGCCCAGCGCATTATAAAAGATGAATGTCGTGACGGCAAATCCCAGCGGAACCATTGCGGATGCGGTCGGCGAATCGAACCCGGGGATGAGCCCGATCAGGTTCAGAAAGAGAACCAGAAAAAAAATCGTGCCGAAGAACGGCAGATATTTCAAGCCCGCCTCTCCGGCGGCCTCGATCGTTTGCGCGTGAAGAAATTCGTAGGTAAGCTCCAGCGTGTGCTGCAGCGCGCTCGGCTTACCGACAGAAAGCCGCCGGCGCATATAAGCGAAAAACACCAGCACGAAAATCACCACCAGGATTTCGCACACCATCCAGTCGCTCCAGGGGCGCTTGGTGTTATGCGCAACTCCGATCGCACCTAGCAGCCAGTTGGCCGGCGCGGCGAAGGCGTCGTTGAAGAGCCGCGTGATCCAGAGCTGCTGTGCGTGCCGCATCTAGCGTGTAGTCTGCTTCCTCAACAGGGTTTGGATAACTTCGGTTACCAGGAAAGTCAGCACGGCCGCGGCGCTGACCAACAACCCGAGAATAACCGGCAAAGGGCTGACGCCTAAGAGTTTAACTATAACATAGGCGAGCACAAACAGGAGCAACAGCCGAATCGCATAAACCGCCGTCGCCCATGGCTTGCGGGACAACCGGCCAGGATCGATCGCGCGCGTCAGCCAGGCAAATAGCCATAGATTACCGATAGCGCTCAGCGCGCCGAGAAGAAAGCCTGTAGCCTCGCGCGTATCCGCGGCGTAAAGATAGGCCACGAAGCCAATCGCGGCGTAGATGCTCCCCAGCCGGTAGAGCCATGCCAGCGAACGCGTCAGATCCCGCTCCGTCATGCCCGCGGACCGTCCATTTTGCCTTCCCGCGAGAGAACCTGCACGATTTTGATCAACCCGGCGGCCACTCCTAGTAAAATACCTAATACTTTCAGGATCGGAACGTGCAGCCATTCCCCTAGGGCCGCGCCGAGAAAATAGCCGCCGGCCACTGAGGCCGGAAGCAGCATGGCCAGCGACACGTATTTACCGAGCCGGTAGAGCGAATGATCGGGTGCAGCGGGCATCACTCTTCACAGTAGCGTTTTTTGTCGCTGGTTTTTGTCGCTTGGTTTTGTCGCCGGGATCGCTTCTCGACTTGCCCAAACACTACTTCTTGTTAAACTCCAATACCGCGATCTTGTCATCGGTCTGGAGATGATCGCCGGTTGCGTTCGATATCTTTTTCGGAATATTGCCGCGTCGCACCAGAGAAAATGCCGCGATCTGCTTCGTAAACAGCAAATCGTCTTTCACCTTGGTGCGTTCTTTGTCGATGTCCGGGTCGATGCCGTGCGTAACGGACCGGCTGGTCTTGGAGTAATAGATCTTGATGTCATGAGTCGCGGCGGCAACAAAGACGGGCCGTCCTTGAAATTCCGGCTTGACCAACCAGATCCGGATGTGGTGGCGTGCCGCGAACGTGTTGTTCATTTTTTCGAACGTCATCTCCGGCGGTTTCCCGTTCAAAGTCAGAATCGACATCGGAGCTTCCCGATAACCGCTGTCTTCGATGATCGCCTGGGCGGTGCGAACAGTGGAGGAGCGGCCAAGAGGAGCGGAGGCGAACCAGCCCGCCTGTTTGAACGCACTCTCGATCTGTTGCTTGGTTCCGATAAACATGAGGTTAGTCAGATCCGAAGGGTTAGGTGGCTTGAGCGCCCGAGTACGGAAAGGCACCTTGGCTACGATCGCCGCAAGCGCACTGGACGGGGAGATCGCAGGTACGTTGCCCATATAGCCGGACGGTTTCCAATCGAGAGCCTTTGTCAGCTTGACCACAAACTCCACGCCGGGCTTGTAGTCGATGGTAGGATTGGCCGGCTTGATGAGGGAATTGGTCACGCTTGAAAGCAACCGGCCCAGCGCTCCGGATTCGGATTTCACCTTGCTTACGCCTTTCTCCGCCAGTGCCGCAAAAGTGCGCGAAGCCAAAATCCCCGTAATCAGACCGCTAGAGTCCACAGATTCCCGCGCATTGTCCACGCCCACAAGGACACAAGCGATGGGCTTCGTTTGGCCGCCGTCGTGGATGGTGGTCATCTTGATCCGCAGCGTCGCCGGCTTTTCCGCGTTTCCGTTTGCCGCCGGCTGGTCGGGATGCGCGTCGGCCGTTTTACCGGTCAACTGGGTGCCGAATCCGATGACTCCGCTTCCATTCACCAATACCGGAACGATCACCACCGCGCTGACAGGCTGTCCCGATGGCTTACCGCTGCTGACCTCGGTCGTAAGGCGCAAATGGATCTCGGTTCCCGCGGGCACGGTGGCGGCGTGAAGCGCGACAGAGCCGCAAAGCAGGATCAAGATCTTCGAAATGTCGCGAAGACGCATGATGGCTAATGTTTGCCATCGGGCCGGCCGGCTCTCGCTGCGGCCTTCTCGATCTCCGAATTGGCCTCGCCGCCGATCAGAACGGCCGCTCCCGTGAAATAGAGCCATAACAGTAGTATCACCACTGCACTCATTCCCGCATAAATTCTAGATGACGCGAAGTGTTCCTGGTACACGCGCAGCAGCAGCGTAGCAACTACCCATAAGATAACCGCGATGACCGCCCCGGGCGTGCTCCACTGCCAGCGCCGATGCTTTGTGTTCGGACCGAAGCGGTAGAGCAAAGCGAAGGAGAAGAGCAGCAGCACCACGATGACCACCCATTCCCCGACAAGCCAGAAGATCTCGAGAGAAGCAGGCCCGCCAAGGTGCGCGAGGACGACCTTGCCCGCTTGCGTGCCGTACAGAATGATTACCAGAGCGATCAGATCGAGCACGCTCAGAGAAATCGTCAGCCCGATGACGACCGCCGAAAGGCTCCTCCACGAGCGTTTCTCTTTTACTTCATAAGCATCGTTGAGAGCAGCGACAATCGCCCAAGTTCCGTTCAGCGCGCCCCAAATGGCGCTGAGGCCGGCCGCGATGGCGCCGGTACCAAGGATCGCTTTTGCGCTTTGCTGCTGTACGGTTTTCGCGATCAGGGCCGAGGCGTTGGCTGGAAGAACCTGGTTGAATGCATCGAGCAGCGTGGCGCGAAACTGAGATCCGCTCGTGCCGGATTCGGCAAGCAGAATCACCAGCAATAGCAGCACGGGAAACAACGCGAAAAAGAAATAGAACGCCAACCGCGCCGATTTTGCGAAGACTTCATCGTCCCACATCTCTCGCCAGGTGCGCTTTGCTAGCTCTCTCCAAGTAAGCGCTCGCAGCGTCCACCAATGCGCCATAGCTCTAGCCTTGAGGTTAACTTGAAGCATATGCCCGAAACAGAATCCGAACACGCGCGTATTCTGGCCGCGCTACGCCAAGCCTTCGAGCCGGCGGCTCTGCGCCTAACGCCCGAGATCGAACCGGCAACCATCTACACCCCGGCACCGGAAGAGCGCAAACAGTGACCGCACGCGAGATAGGCGTTCTTCTCCGCGCGGGGAAACTGTCTTGCGCCGAGTTGATCGACCAAGCCATCGGCGTCGCCCGGCAGCATGAGGATCTCCATGCGTTCATCACGCTGACCGAAGACGCGGCCCGCCGCGAAGCCGCCGAGCGCGATCGCGAACTTGCCCAAGGCATCGATCGCGGACCACTGCACGGCATTCCGATCGCTCTGAAAGATTTGTTCTATACGCGCGGCGTGCGCACCACTGCCGGCTCGCTGGTGTTTCGCGATTTCGTGCCCGATTACGACGGCACGGTAGTCGCACGCTTGCGGCAGGCGGGCGCCATCTTCATCGGCAAGACCAATTTGCACGAGCTGGCCTATGGCATGACTTCGAAAAATCCGCATTTCGGATTCGTCGGCAATCCGCGTGGTCGGGGCCTGCTCGCGGGAGGTTCGAGCGGCGGCTCGGCCGCCGCCATCGCCGTCGGCGTGGTTCCCATGGCGCTCGGCACCGACACCGGCGGCTCCATCCGCATTCCGGCTTCGTTTTGCGGCGTGGTTGGACTCAAGCCTAGCTACGGCCGCGTCAGCCGCTACGGCGTTCTGCCGCTCGCGTTCAGCCTCGACCATGTTGGCCCGCTCGGCGCCTCGGTGGAAGATTGCGCGCTCGCCATGAACGCCATCGCCGGCCCCGACCCGCTCGACCCAAGCTGCTCGCGAGTGCCCGCTCCGGAATTCAACCCGCCCACGCCGCGCGATGCAAGCGGCATTCGCCTCGGCGTGCCGGAAAATTTTTTCTTCGATTCCGTGGACGAAGAAGTTGCGGCTGCGGTCCGGCGAGCGATTGCGCAACTGGAACATCTCGGCGCAAGCCTGGTTCCGGTTCGGATTCCCGGCCTCGCCGAAGCCAATGCCGCGGCGCTCATCGTCCAATACGTCGAAGCCGCATCGTTGTACACCCGCTACTCCAATCCGCAATTGTTCGGCGCCGATGTTTGGGCGCTCATCGAGCAAGGCAAGATGATCGCCGGCCACGAATACGTGAATGCCCAGCGGGTGCGCACTATTTTCCGCCGCGAGTTCGATCGCATCTGGCAAACCGTCGATCTGCTCATCGCGCCCGCAACTCCGACCGCCGCGCCGCTGTCCGATGCCGCAACGGTTCGTATCGGCGATCGCGACGAGAGCGTCCGCATGGCCTCCACGCGCCTCTTCCGATCGCTGAATTTCCTCGGCGAGCCGGTGCTTGTGCTCCCCTGCGGCTCAACGCGCGAAGGTCTGCCCATTGGCCTTCAGCTCATCGCGCCGCCGTTTGCCGAGCCTCCATTGCTCGCTGCCGGCAAACTGGTGGAGGCCGCTACTTCGCTTTCTGCCAAACCCGCACCCAGTCGACCAGCAAGCTCTGAGGGAACTGGGTAGTATTGTCCGGATTGCCGGGCCATTCGCCGCCAACGGCCAGATTGAGCAGCAGGAAAAAGGGTTTGTTATAGACCCAGTGCGTTCCCGGCGGAAGATCGCTCGGTTTGACC
>JBOGMI010000389.1:0-4628 GCA_050746645.1 Bryobacteraceae bacterium
CTGGTGAAGACCGGATTGGCCAAACGCGGCTACGACACGGTCACCATCGACGATTGCTGGATGCAGAAAACCCGCGACAGTCACGGCAATCTGCAGGTCGACCCCAAGCGCTTCCCGCATGGAATGAAATCGGTCGCCGATGCGGTGCATAAGCTCGGGCTGAAGTTCGGCATTTATGAAGACGCCGGTTCCGCTACTTGCGGCAGGTTCGCCGGCAGCGGGGAACCGGAAGGCGGCGGCAAAGCTCACTTTGTGCAGGACACGAAATTGTTTGCCTCCTGGGGCGTGGATTATCTAAAGCTGGATGGCTGCAATGTCTATGCCCACCCAGGGGAGAGCAAAATCGCGGCTTATCGCAAAGCCTACAAATCGGAGAGCCGGGCATTGAAGCACGCGGGGCGCCCGATTGTTTTTTCCGAATCGGCGCCGGCATATTTTCAACGCTCGCCGGAATGGTACGACGTGCTGACTTGGGTGCGTGACTACGGCCAGCTTTGGCGCGAAGGTTCCGACATCGCGACCTTCCGAGCGAGTAACCCGGACAGGCCCCGCTTCCAGAGCGTGCTTTGGAACTACTCCTATAACCTGCCCTTGGGTCGCTTCCAAAAACCCGGCAACTGGAACGATGCGGATTTTATTATCGGCGGCGATAGCGGGATGACACTCGCGGAAACGCGCAGCCAGTTGGCTTTGTGGTCGATGATGTCGGCGCCGCTCATTCTCAGCTCCGACGTCGAAAAGCTCAGCCCGCAGGCGATTGCGATTCTCGGCAACAAGCGCGTCATTGCGGTCGATCAGGATCCTCTCGGCCGCATGGCAACTCTCGTGCGGCGCACAGCGAATATCGATGTTCTGTTCAAGAAACTGAAGAACGGCTACGCCGTTGCGGTACTGAATCGCTCCACGGAGCCGCAGAGCGTCGAACTGCATCCAGCCGATCTCGGTTTCCGCGCTGGATGCCGGCTGGAGGTGCGCAATTTGTGGAACGGCAACGAGCGGCACGCGACGTCTGTCTTGCAAGCCAGGATTGCTCCGCACGATACGGACATCTGGTCTATTCAACCGGCGGCCTCTTGCGCTGCGCCTGCCCGCATGGGCACGATCACGCGGCTTGCTGCCGAAATGCAGCATCATCAGAGGCACCATCGAAGGCATTACCTCAATCCCGAAAGCTATACGCGCTGCCTGACGTCTAGCGGCGTCGAAGCTTGTACCGGCAGTGCCGCGGAAAGCTGGACCGTTACTTCCGATGGCGCCTTAAAGTCATCTGGAAGCTGCCTTGCGATTGCGAACGGAAAGGTCGTGCTGGGACCGTGTTCGAAGAGCAAATCGCAGCGCTGGCGTTACACGCTGACAGGCGACCTGATCAATGCGGCGCGGAAGGGATGCCTCACCGGTGACCAGAACGGCCTCAGCATTCAGCCGTGCGGGCACAATCCGCGCAATCAGATCTGGTCGCTGCCCAACTGAACGGTTCGAACCGCCCGCCCTACGGAGACCGGCCCGGCGCCCGCAGCCGGTTTGCAGTGGTAAAAAATCGGAGTGAGGCCGAAGCGCTCGCGGTAAGCGGCGCTCAGGCGTTCTTCAAAACGCTCGACTGCGGCGGGCGCGACCAGATTGACGGTGCAGCCGCCAAAACCGCCGCCGGTCAGGCGCGCGCCGTAGACGCCTTCCACTCCGAGCGCGGTTTCTACCAGGAAGTCGATCTCCTCGCAACTGATTTCGTAATCGTGCTGCATGCTGCGATGCGAGGCGACGAACAGCCGTCCCATTTGGTCCAGATCGCGGCCGCGTGAGGCAGAGGCGAGATCCAGCACGCGCCGGTTCTCGGAAACGATGTGCCGGGCGCGCTTTCGCGGGAGCGGAGGGATCCGGTCCTCGACCTCCTCGAACAGCTCGCAACTGACGTCGCGCAGCGACTGCACTTCGGGATGGACCATTTGGATCGCGGCGACAGCGGCCTGACATTGTTTGACGCGCTCGCGATAGGCGGAGGAGCCAAGCTCGTGTTTCACCATCGAGTTAACGGCCACGATGCGAACAGCGGAAGGAAGCGGAACGTATTCGTGGCTGAGCGCGCGGCAATCGATCTGAATAGCGGCGCCGGCGCGGCCGAAAACCGAGGCGTATTGGTCCATGATGCCGCATGGCATGCCGACGAAATTGGATTCGGAGCGCCGGCCCAGGCGCGCGAGTTCGACCGGCGGCAGCTCGCGCGCGCCGAGCAGGGCAACCGCCGCGGCGATTTCCAGCGAGGCGGAAGAGCTGAGACCCGAACCGGTGGGGACATCGCTGGCAATATAAAGGTCGCAAGCGCCCACCGGCACGCCATCTTTCTTTAATTCGCGTGCGACGCCTAAGACGTAATCCGCCCATGTGCCGGTTGGTTTCAGTTCGCCGACCCCGGAGGCCGGGACCGAGATTTCTTCCTCCATCTCGCGCGAATAAATGCGCAAACAGCCGTGCGAAGCGGGCGCGATGGCCACATAGCAAGACATCTCAAGCGCGATCGGCAGCACAAAGCCGAGGTTGTAGTCAGTATGCTCGCCGATCAGGTTGACGCGTCCGGGAGCCCGATAGATCGCCGGGTCCGCGGAGCCGCCAAAATGCTCGCGAAACTTGCTTACAACTTTGTCCTTAACGAAAGGCAAAAGAGACATCCTACCAATATGAGCAGCACGCCGGATTCACGTTGACCCGGCAATTGTAGCGTGGGCAGGCCTTAGATCCTGCAGATCAGCAGTTCACGTTCGTAGACCATTTCGGGCGGCAAATAATCGTGCAGGTCGATAAACAGCTCCTGCTGCGCCACCAGCTCCGCTCGCCACGCCGAGTGATCGAATGCCTGCAGCTTCTCGAAGTCTTCGCGCGGGAAATCGAGCCCGGTCCAGTCGATGTCTTCGTAGCGCGGCATCCAGCCGATCGGAGTTTCCTTGCCAAACGCGCCGCTGCGCGCACGCTCGACGATCCACTTCAGCACGCGCATGTTCTGGCTGAATCCCGGCCAGATGAACTTGCTGCCGCCATCCTTGCGAAACCAGTTGACGTGAAAAATCCGCGGGGTGACCGAAAGCGAGCGCTGCATTTGAATCCAATGGCGGAAGTAATTGCCCATGTGATAACCGCAAAAAGGCAGCATGGCCATGGGATCGCGGCGGAGTTTTCCCGCCCCGCCGGCCGCCGCTGCCGTCTTCTCCGAGCCCATGGTTGCGCCGATATACACGCCGGAACTCCAATTAAAAGCCTGATAAACGAGCGGCGCGGTGGTGGCGCGGCGGCCTCCGAAAACGATCGCGCTGAGCGGCACACCGTTGGGATCCTCCCAAGCCGGATCGATCGAAGGGCATTGGCTGGCGGGCGCAGTGAAGCGTGCGTTCGGATGTGCTGCGGTGGCGCCGGTCTTCTTCCCGATTTCCGGAGTCCAATGCTGCCCGCGCCAATCCAGGCATTCCGCCGGAGGTTTCTTCGTCAGCCCCTCCCACCAAACGCCTCCATCGGGCGTGAGCGCGACGTTGGTAAAAATGGAATTCTTCGACAGCGAGGCCATGGCGTTCGGATTGGTTCTGACCGAAGTGCCCGGCGCCACGCCAAAGAAGCCGGTCTCCGGATTCATGGCGCGCAGTTGCCCGTTTTCATCCGGCCAGATCCAGGCAATGTCGTCGCCCACGGTCGAGATTTTCCATCCCTCGAAGCCCGCCGGAGGAAGCATCATGGCGAAATTCGTTTTGCCGCAGGAGCTCGGAAACGCGGCCGCGACATAGGTCTTTTCTCCTTGCGGATTCTCAACGCCGACGATCAGCATGTGCTCGGCCATCCAGCCTTCGTCGCGCGCGATGTTGGAGGCGATGCGCAGCGCGAAACATTTCTTCCCCAGCAGCGCGTTGCCGCCGTAGCCCGATCCGTAGGACCAGATCTCGCGCGTCTCCGGAAAATGGACGATGTACTTTTCCTCGTTGCAGGGCCAGGGGACATCCGGTTCGCCAGCGTCGAGCGGCGCACCCACCGAATGCATGCAGGGCGCGACGCGTTTGATGTCTTTGTCGATTTCATGAAACACCGGCAGCCCGATACGCGCCATGATGCGCATGCTCGCCACCGCGTACGGCGAATCGGTCAACTGCACGCCGATGCGCGATTTGGGAGATTCGACAGGCCCCATGCAGAACGGCAGCACAAACATGGTGCGGCCGCGCATACATCCTTTAAATAGCGCCTTCAGCTTGCGCCGCATGTCGAAAGGATCGACCCAGTTATTGGTTGGGCCGGCATCCGCTTTGGACAAAGAGCAGATGAACGTGCGGCTTTCTACCCGCGCAACGTCGTCCGGATCAGATTGCGCGTAATAGCAGCCGGGCCAGAGATCCTGATTGAGCTTGATCAGCGTGCCGCTTTGCTCCATCCGGGCGTAGAGCTCGTCGCGCTCGTCCTCCGATCCATCGACCCAATGAATCGCCGCCGGCCGTGTGAGCTCCGCCATCTTTTCGACCCAGCGCACCAGATGCTTATTGGAAGTTAAGGGAACCGAGTGAGATGTTTCCATAGCCGTTCTTCCAGAGTACAGTTGCAGTGGGAGTGGCAGACGGCGAAAGGCGATCGTCCGCCCACCGCAACCTGAAACCTTCAAGCGC
>JBOGMI010000390.1:0-4074 GCA_050746645.1 Bryobacteraceae bacterium
AGCAACTTCAACACTTTATGTCTTACAGCTTACCGTGGCGCACGCACTCGTGCGTGCCGCGTCGAGACTCGTCTCGACGCTTGGTTTCTTTTGAGAGGCTCCGCAGCCAGAGGACCACTTATCTGCAAGGTGATTCAACAGCGCCGCCGTCTGCCTCACATCTACCCGGATTCCACGAGCCTGTTCGTAACCTGGAGTCTGCATGGTGTCCTGCCGCCATCGTTCTCTGCCCGGCCGGGCAAGCTTTCCGATGGGCAGGCCTTCGTGTGGATGGATCGGCAACTGGACACGGCCCGCTCCGGTCGAATGTGGCTTCGCCAGCCCGCTCTTGCGCGACTCATAGTGGAGTCGATTCATAAAGGTGTGCAACTCGGCCATTACGAGCTCTTCGCGGGTGTCGTAATGGCCAATCATGTGCATATCCTCATTCGTCCCCACATCGATCCGAGCAGACTGCTCAAACCGCTAAAAGGCTCTACCGCGCGAGAGGCCAACAAACTCTTGAGACGAACTGGGGAGCCGTTCTGGCAGAAGGAATCCTACGATCACTGGGTGCGGAACCAGGCCGAGTTCGATCGCATCAGAGCATATATTGAAAACAATCCCGTAAAAGCCGGGCTGGTCCAGTTACCAGAAGAGTATCCTTGGTCCAGCGCAAGCGTCGAGACGAGTCTCGACGCGGCACGCACGAGTGCGTGCGCCACGAATGAGCGCTTAAAGCAAAAAGGTGACGCAACTTCGGCATTACACCATATCCGCGAACCGCCTCTGCGCCATCAATTCCTTGGCATGCTGTGACTGCGCGGATGCAGCGGCGATAAAAAGAAAAAAGGCGGCGCTCGTGAGGAGCAACTTTAACATCCCTTTATGTCTTACCTAGCTTAACGTGGCGCACGCACTCATGCGTGCCGCGTCGAGACTCTTCTCGACGCGCTTTTCGCCGCTTTGAGAATTCATCTTCCAGAAAACAACGTTATCTGCAAGATGATTCAACATCGCCGCCGCCTGCCTCACATCTACCCGGATTCCACGAGCCTGTTCGTAACCTGGAGTCTGCATGGTGTCCTGCCGCCATCGTTCTCTGCCCGGCCGGGCAAGCTTTCCGATGGCCAGGCTTTCGTTTGGATGGATCGGCAACTGGACGCGGCCCGCTCCGGTCCCATGTGGCTTCGCCAGCCCGCTGTTGCGCGACTCGTAGTGGAGTCGATTCATAAAGGTGTGCAACTCGGCCATTACGAGCTCTACGCGTTTGTCGTAATGGCCAATCATGTGCACATCCTCATTCGTCCCCACATCGATCCGAGCAGACTGCTCAAATCGCTAAAAGGCTCTACCGCGCGAGAGGCCAACAAACTACTGAGACGAACTGGGGAGCCGTTCTGGCAGAAGGAATCCTACGATCACTGGGTACGGAACCAAGCCGAGTTCGATCATATCAGAGCATATATTGAACACAATCCCGTAAAAGCCGGACTGGTCCAGTTGCCAGAAGAGTACCCGTGGTCCAGCGCAAGCGTCGAGACGAGTCTCGACGCGGCACGCATGAGTGCGTGCGCCACGAATGAGCGGTAACACAAAAGAAAAAAGGCGGCTCCAGTCCGGAGCCGCCTTTCCGCATTACATCAAATTTTTACCAAGTCAGCATTCCGCCGAATCGAATGTTTCGCTCGCCGTACGCTCCCGTAACCTGCATGAAGTCTGAGCTCGTCACACCCAAGTGAGGGTTGTCGAAGTGCGAGGTGTTCGGCAAGTTGTAGAACTCAGCCCGGAACTCGAACTTCATGCGCTCCTTGATCTGAAAGATGCGCGAGATGCTCAGATCCGTGTTCCACAAGCCCGGGCCGGCGAGGATATTGCGCCCGACAGTACCGAAGGTATCGGCAGCGGTGACTGGGGCAAAAGCCGCCGGATCATAGTAGTGCGCGCCAGGGCCGACGCCTCCCAGGAGCGGAACGCTGGCCATCACCTGGTTCGGGGTTTGCGAGTTCCCGTGGCCGTCGTTGAGAGAGGTGCCGGGCGCGGAAAGGAACAAAGGAGTGCCCGTATGGCAGGCTTCAATCCCGCTGAGCTGCCAGTCTCCCAGAACATGCGACATGACGCCGCTGCTGACAAACTTCTTTCCCGGACCGAACGGCAAAGCATAGACCCATCCCAGTTGGAAAGTCTGCCGCTGGTCGAATCCGGCCGAAGCCCGATTGCGCTGGAATACCGGATTCCAGTTCCAGTTCACCCCGGTCCAACCATCGGTATCCGCGTAATCGATGGCATGCGCCCAGGTGTAAGAGCCTTTCAGCATGAGCCCGCTCGCGAACTGGCGATTGAACGTCGCCTGCAGCGAATTGTACTCGGAGCTCAAATAACCGTCCCACATATTCGTTGCCGTAGTGCGTCCGAAAGTCGCATATTCGGGCAGACCTGTCGTTCCCGAACCGGGGAACCCGGAATTAATGTCGTAGTCGGCAAACTCATGGACCGTGTGCGTGCCCACATAGGCCGCCGACATGAGGATCTTTTCAGGAAGCTGCCGCTGGATGCTGAAGTTGTACGACTGGATATAGCCGCGATGGATCTTCTGCAGCGGGCTGCGCTCCGAGGCGGCCGGATCCAGTGGAACCAAGCCGGTCGAAAGGTCGGGGCCAACAATGGGCGGAATGCCATTGGCCAAGGTGCCAGGAACGAAGTTGGTAGTCGAGCCCAGGTTCGCGACTCCAAAGCTGCCCAGCGACGTGTAGTTGTCATTGATGGTAAGCGGATAGAAACCGCGCAGCGGCCGCCCGAATGACAGCGGGTCGAAATTGATGCCATAGCCGGCGCGGATTACGGTCTTGTCGCCGAGGCGGTAAGCAATACCCGCCCGGGGCGCAAAGAGCTTATGGCTGACGCTGATACCGGCACCCAGGGGAACATCGCCCCGGCCGCCCATATATACCGTCATGGTGCTCGGATCCAAGCGCTCGATCCCGGTGCCGCAGCAGCGCGTCATGAGCGGGTAGAGATCGTAGCGCAGGCCGAGATCGACGGTCAGCTTTTGCGAGACCTGCCAGGTATCCTGCGCGTACAAGCCGAATTGCCACTCACGGGTGGTCATCAGGATATACTGCTCGCCTTTCTGGGTATTGTCGGAGAGGCCCAGCAGGAACTGCGCATAGGAATTGAACTGGTCCGAATTGGTGGCGTTGCCGTTTGCGAGCTGTTTCGTCGTGATGGATCCGCCAAAATCGAAATAGCCGCGCGGGCCGCCGGCGCTCAACTCGGGCTGCCAATGGTTCAGATGGAAGCGCACCATGTCGAATCCAAACCGCAACTGGTGCTTGCCCTTGGTGACGGCAAGCGAAACACTTCCGGTGTAGTTTTCGTCGGTGCGGAACAGCGGCATCCAGCTTGGTGTGCCCAAGGCGGTATACCCGCCAATATTGACGTTCGGAAATCCGCTATCCCGAATATCGTCGCCATTTAATCCCGGGACCCCGAGGATGGAAGAATAGTCGGTCCCATAACTCGTGTTCAAGACATGCTGGAACCTCCGCTGATAGCCCAGATTGCCGGTCATCAGCATGGTCGGCGAAAGGATATAGGTGGCGCCGATGCCGGCCACATTGACGCTGGTAACACCTTGGCCGGGGTTCGAGCCCGGCGTCGGACCTCCGCCGATGCCAAAGATGCCGACTCCGCCCGAATTTGCCTCCATATTGTCGTATTTGAAAAACATGGAAAGATTCTGGGTGGGATTCCAGTTGGCCTTCGCATCGTAGCGATAAATGTTGACCGCCGGGCTGTCGGCAACAGAGTAATTGTTGACTACGCCGGGCTGATTGGGAAGCGGGAGATAGCTTTGGATCTTCCGCGCTTGCGGACTCAAAAGGTTCGTCGGTATTTTATTGTTGGGAAATAGACTCCGTCCGGTTCCGTCGGCAGTGCCGGTAAGCAGGTTGCCGGTGCCGGTAAACGGATTATAAATCTGCGTGTCATAGGCGGAGAAATCGCCGGCCCGCTGATCCGCCGTGGGAACAGTATAGACGCCGTTGGCGCCGGTTTTTTGCATCGTCCCATCGAAGCTAAAAAAGTAGAAGAGCT
>JBOGMI010000391.1:0-1850 GCA_050746645.1 Bryobacteraceae bacterium
CGCCCAGCGGTCGCGCACGCTCTTGATCTGAAAAGCGTAGGGCCCCATCCCGCCGAAGCCCTTCACAATTACCTGGTAGATGTATCCCGCGGGAGCGCCGCGAATCCGTTTTCCATTCAAATTTGCAGGCGTCTTAAAGCCCCGGTTTGCGATCATTCCATTGCCAAAGCCGGTGCGAGCGTGACAGGGCGCGCAATAAATATCGAAGCGGTTTTGTCCCCGCTTCAAGAGATCCGCTGTAACTGGGATTGGAATTTTGTCAACGAAAGTTCCATTCACGCTGCCGGTGTCCACAGCCGGATCCATGTTCACTTCATCCACCGAGATCGTCCCGGGTGGGACTGGCCGCGCCGAGCGGCCATCCGGATAAAACCAACTGCGCTTCAAAGGTGTCACTTTCGGCTGGCTCTGCATGTCTCTGCGGCATGCCACGCTGGGAATAACCAAAAGAGCCAGTAGTACATACTTATATTTATTCACGATCCACCTCCCATACCTTCACGGAATCGAGAGACTGCAGGAAACGTGAGGTGTAAAGGGGATGAAATTTACCGTCGCGAGCCTCAATACAAAGAAAAAAGCCATCCGACGAAGCGCGTTTGAACGCGGGAACCCGAAATAGCGGATGGTACAAGGCTGGAAAACCTTCAAAGAATAAAGTCCCAAAGAAAGCAGCGCATAGCGCGAACAGAACCGCCAAGGCAAATGTGATGACCACGAACATTGGCCAACTATTGAGCGGCCTTCCGCCGATGTTCGTGGGATAAACATCGGCCGCGATGAAGTACTGCATATAAAAGCCAATGAAGGCCCCGGCAACTCCCGCACCGAACACCATCGTAGAGAGCATGTTCCAACTCGGGATCGCTTCCTCGAGCTCCTTGATCGGGTACGGAGAATACGCTTCAAAGCGCCGGTAACCGGCCTTGCGCGCGGCTCTGGCTGCCGCTACAAGGCCGTCCGGATCTTCGAATTCCGCCATGATGCCGTAAGGATTTGGCTTTGTCATTCGATCGCCCCTCCACCCGGTTTCGAAAATGGGAGCAACTGTTTCACGCTGTAAAGCGAGACCATAGGCAGCATACGCACGAGCAACAGAAATACCAGCAGAAACAAACCGATCGATCCGTACAGCAGCGCATTGTCCTCCGCGCTCGCGGCGAAGTTTGCCCACGACGAAGGCATGAAGTCACGGCTCAGGCTGGTCACCATCAGCATGTAACGTTCTTCCCACATGCCAACCACCACCAGGAAGGCGATAATAAACAGCCTGGTTGTATTCGTCCGGTTTTTCTTCCACCAGAGTAATTGCGGAACGCCCAGGCCCAAGAGAATAAATGCCCAATAAGTCCAGGCAAAAGGCCCCACGGCCCGTGCATGCACGGTATACATCTCGAATCCATCGCCGCTATACCACGCCGTGAACGGTTCAATAACATACACGTAAGCCAGAAGCACCGACGTCGTGAGCATCAGCTTCGAAAGGTTGTTTAAATGCCGTTCGGTGATGATCTCTCTGAGATGAAAGTGCCGCCGCATAGCAATTGTCATCATGGTCACCATGCTGATTCCGGCGAGAATAGCGCCATCGACGAAATAGGGAGGAAAGATCGTCGAGTGCCAGCCCGGAAGAAGGGTGATGCAGAAATCGAAGCTCACCACTGTGTGAACGGTGAACACGAGCGGCGTGAGAATACCCGCCAGCAGCAGGCTCGCCTTTTCGTGCAAACGCCAATGCCTGGACCCTCCGCGCCAGCCCAATGCCAAGATGCCGTAGATGACATACACAGCATGGGTGCGAGCCCGATCGCGCATTGCCCCCAGATCCGGCAACATGTCGAGATACCAGA
>JBOGMI010000392.1:0-5208 GCA_050746645.1 Bryobacteraceae bacterium
GGCATAGAGAACGCGGCGGCCGAAGCGAAATGTGGCCGCGACGATCGCATCCAGATCGCCGTCGCAGGCGGCCTCTACCGAAATGAATCGCTGCCCGCTCTCGATGGCGCGTTCGAGAGCGTCGGAGGCGAGGTGAACGCAATCGCCGAGCCCTTGCGCGCGCAGCCGGTCCGCAATATCGATCGGCTGCCAGCCCGCATCTCCTTCCAGGTGGAGCTGGCCGTTCCGAATCAGGCGGCCGAGGCTGGGGAATGCCGGTGTGATGATGGCGAAGTCGCCGCCAAATGCCTCCAGAGCCGTTGCGATCTCGGCTCCGATGTTGCCTCGCAGGGTGGAGTCGATCTTCTTAAAAACGATGGCGGGATGGAGCGCGGCCAGCCGCGAGGCTGCTTCGCGAATGCGCTCCCGCGCTGCGCAGATATCCAGATCGCGGCTTTCGGTGCTGAGCGCAACGACGTCGTGTGAGGCAGGCGATTGCTTTTTAATGCAGACAATCGATCGTGCGCCGCGCAGCTTAAAGGGAGCAGCGGCATCGCAGGCTCCGGTGAGGTCGTCCGCAATGAACGCGCAGCGCGGTGCGGTTTTCTGTATCACCGGTGTCTCGACAACTTTCATTATTGTGGCAAAGCCAGGAATCGTGCGAAGCCGTTCGATCCGGTGCGGCATCTAAAGCAGCGATATGGAAACACGAATTTTAGGATCGAAAGGTCTGAGCGTCTCCGCACTGGGCCTGGGCTGCATGGGGATGTCGGAGTTTTACGGTTCCGCGGACGATACCGAATCGATCGCGGTCATGCACCGCGCCATCGATCTGGGCATGACGTTTTTCGACACCGCCGACATGTATGGCGTCGGCCGGAATGAAGAGCTGGTCGGGCGGGCGCTGCGGGGGCGGCGCGAACAAGTCATTCTTGCCACCAAATTCGGAAATGTTCGCGCTGCCGGCGGAGCTTTTCAAGGGATTAGCGGAAAGCCCGAGTATGTCCGTTCGGCCTGCGATGCCAGTCTGCGGCGGCTGGGTGTCGATCGCATTGATCTCTACTACCAGCATCGTGTCGATCCGGATACTCCCATCGAAGACACCGTCGGCGCGATGGCCGATCTGGTGCGGCAAGGCAAAATACGATATTTAGGTCTCTCCGAAGCGGGGCCGCAGACGATTCGGCGTGCACACGCTGTACATCCGATTGCGGCGCTGCAAACCGAATATTCGCTTTGGAGCCGCGACCCCGAAGATGAGATTCTGCCTACCGTGCGCGAACTCGGCATCGCCTTCGTCGCCTACAGCCCGCTCGGCCGCGGATTCCTGACCGGCCGTTTCAAGACGCCCGGGGATCTCGCCGCGGATGATTGGCGCCGCCACAATCCGCGTTTCCAGGGAGAGAATTTTCAACGCAACCTGCGGCTGGTTACCGAAGTGGAGGCGCTGGCCCGCGAGAAGAACTGCGCTCCCTCCCAGCTTGCACTCGCCTGGGTGCTCGCGCAAGGCAAGGACATTGTCCCGATTCCCGGCACCAAGCACCTGCATTATCTCGAGCAAAATGCGGCGGCTGTCCAGATCCAGCTTTCCCGCCACGATCTGGAGCGCCTCCAGCAAGCATTCCCGCGCGATGCCGCTGCCGGAACACGCTATGCCGAGGGCGGCATGCGCGCTGTGGGACGGTAGGTGCTTGCTCCTACTTCTTGCCTGCCGCCGCGGAAGCCGATTGGCCGCCGGCCGTCACCGGAATTTCCCGCCGCTTGCTCGCTTCCTTCGGCACCGGCACCGCGATCTCCAGCACACCGTTGATGAAGTGGGCTTTCGCCTGCTCGGTCTTGGCGCCCTGCGGCGGACTCAGAGAAAAGGGATCGGAACCCGTATGCCTGCGGACGCCTTCCGCCGCCCTGATTCCGCCTTTGTAACATCGATATTTGCCATGGGAATACCTCCGCTGCTTTAGACTTTATGCGCGGATTGATTACCGCTTAAACATCTCAGATTTCCGGTGTAATGCGTCGATAAGTGCTTCGAGGAAGCGCGCGCGTACATGACGATCGGAAAGAAGTTGATGGCTAGTAGTATCGCCATGCTAGGTCTGACAGTAATCCTGAGTGTCTCGTCGTTGCGCACCACAGGATCGCTGGGAAACGAACTGTCGAAGACAGCATCGGTTACGGGAAGACAGATGGCATTAGCGGGGGCGGCGGCGGCCGGCGCGGCGAACATGCTGAGCGACGAACGCGGCTTGCTGCTGCGTCTGGCGCTCGGCCAGCAGGCCAAGGCGACCAGGCTGAACGCAAGCTTTGCGGCCGACGCGCAGAGCGTGAGCCAGGATATCGACGAGATGCAAGCCGCCGTGACCACCAGCAAGGGCCGGGCTGCTAACCAGAAGATGAGCCATGCATTGCGGTCCTGGCTGCCCGCGCACCAGCAGCTTTGGCAGCTTTGCGCCAAGCAGGATTACCAGACCGCATTTAAGGTGTTCGACGATCAAGTAGCGCCGCAGGCTCGGGCCATGCGGCAGGCGGCGAACGACGTGGTGGCGCTGACCCAGCGCGCGCTCCAGCAAGAAAAAGGCCGGGCAGCGCAGCTTCCGGTGGAGAGCCGCTGGATTGCGATTATTCTGCTGATTATCTCGCTCGCGACCGGCGCTTTCGGCGTGTGGATCGTGCGCGGCGCCACGCGCAGTCTGCGCGAAATGGCGGCCAATATGTCAGGCACCGCGACGGCGGTAATCGAGGCTTCGCAGCAGATCTCCTCGCTCAGCGAACAACTGGCCCAAGGCGCCACCGATCAGGCGGCTTCGCTCGAAGAGACTTCGGCTTCGAGCACCGAAATCAGCTCCATGACGCAGCGGAATGCCGAGCATGCGCAGGCGGCGACGGCCATTGTGGCGAAAGTGGACGACCAGGTAAAGCTGGCCAACCGCAATCTTTCCCAGATGATCGCGAGCATGCAAAACATCACCGATTCCAGTAAGAAAGTAGCGCAAATCATCACCGTCATCGAGCAGATCGCCTTCCAGACCAATCTGCTGGCTTTGAATGCCGCGGTGGAAGCCGCGCGTGCTGGAGAGGCCGGCCTCGGTTTCGCCGTCGTTGCCGACGAAGTGCGCTCGCTGGCGCGGCGCTGCTCGGAGGCCGCACGCGATACCGGAGAGCTCATCACGGCCGCCGTTTCCACTTCGAACCAAGGCCGCACGAAGCTGAACGACATGGTCGCGGCCATCTCGGCCATTACCGAAAGCGCGGCTAAAGTGCGGGAGATGGTGGTCAGCGTGAATGCGGCCAGCCAGGAGCAGGCGCGCGGCATCACTCAGATTTCCGACGGCCTCTCGCGCATGGAAAAGGTGACCCAGCAAACGGCTGCCAGCGCGCACGAAGGCAGAAACGCGAGCCACCGCATGCTCTCCCAGGCCCGAGCGCTGGAACAGGTGGTCACGGAATTGAAGGTAATGGTGGAGGATGCGCACGACTCCGGCGCGCAACCCTCCTATGCCTGAATTCGGAGGGCCGGATTAGCCCCGATCCGCCCGTCCATGCTTCGCTTGCCTTAGACCTTCTCCCATTGCCGCGTTTCGGCCGAACGGAAAATCGTGTCGATCACCGCCATGTTCGCCATGGCGTCTTCAAGCGGAACCGGCGCTTCTACGCCCTCCTGGATGGCTCTGGCAAAAGCATCGCCTTGCGCGGTATAGGCGTCGCAAGTGGCGAATTCCTCGATCTGCGCGCCGCGGCCGGCAAGCTGGCTGCCGTCGTCGATGAAGATGCGGCTGGGACGGTCCGGCGGAATGTTGTAGGGAATCTCCATCTCAATGCGTCCGCGCGTGCCCAGGACCTGCATGGTCTGAAACGGAACCAACTGCGTGGCGCAGGTGAAGACCGCCTGGCCGGGGGCAAAATCGAGGATCGCCGAACTCAGGCGGTCCGTGCCCATTTCGGGATCGCGCTCAAGCAGGCTGATAACGCGCCGCGGTTCGCGCCCGAACAGCCAGCGCGACATGGTGATCGGGTAACAGCCGATATCCATGATCCCGCCGCCGCCGATTTCACGAACGTTCCGGACGTTTTTCGGATCGGCATTGAAATAGCTGAAGGCGCTCAGAGTGCTTCTGAGTTCTCCGATGGCGCCGCTGCCGACGATCTCTCTCGCGCGCAGCCATTGCGGATGTGTGCGTACCATAAAGGCTTCGCCGATCTTCACGCCGGTCCGGTCGCGCACGGCGATCAGTTCGGCGGCTTCGGCTGCCGTCATGGCGATCGGTTTTTCGCAGAGCACATGCTTGCCCGCCTCCGCCGCCTTGATCGACCAGGGCACATGCAGATGATTGGGAAGCGGATTGTAGATCGCCTCAATACCGCTGTCCCCCAATAGCTCTTCGTAAGAGCCATACGCCTGCGGAATGCCGAGTTGCTCGGCGGCTTGCCTGGCCTTTTGCAAATCGCGCGAGGCGATGGCCACGATTTCGCAGCGGCTGCCGCGCTGCATGCCGGGAATCACTTTTTTCAGAGCTATATTCGCGGCGCCCAGCACACCCCAACGCACTTTGGCAGACATGCCTCTGAGTTTCTCATGGTGTGGGACAGACCATCGTTTTTTGAGCCGCCCATCGCCCGCTTACGCTTTCAAAGTAAATCGAAATCGCATGTCTTCGCCGAACCACTGTATATAGTTGGTTCCCCATCCATTGTTGAACAGGCTGAAGTGGATGCCGTTGGCCAGATCGGGCTGGGCATTGGAAAAGTAAATGGGCGATTGCTCTCCGAGCGCAACAACCGGCGCATCGAGCGTTTCTACCGAGAAGCTGCCTTGCTCGTCCCGATACCTGATTTGGTCGGTAATGGCGTGCATATGGCGGTTGCCGCCGCGCACGACCTCGAACGGAGAAACCTCGCGATCCACTTTGGTCAGCGTCCAATTGCGCGGCTCTGGCGTCCGTGGCCGGAATGACAGCCAGAGAGCCTCCGGCAGACGGTTTGCCTGCTTTCCAAACCATGAGAAGGAAATGTGTACTGCCGGCTCGGCATGGGGCAGGGCTATTTCCAGATACATGGCTTGAGGCCAGGCAACTATGCCGCTTGCTTCCGCCGCGGAATCTTCAATCTTCAGGTGTGCCACAATCCGATGCCCGCGTGCGTCCTCGCCCGCCCAGCAGCCGCTCAGCTTCGGCAGCCACGTCCGGCTGCGCGCTCCAAAATGCCCGATGTTCGGCTTTCCGAAATCCTTCG
>JBOGMI010000393.1:0-5909 GCA_050746645.1 Bryobacteraceae bacterium
GCCGCGACCGTCAGATAGCCGCCCACCACAATTCCGATCCGCTTCAGCCGCTCTGTCCGGTGAAGGATCAGGATGGACAGAACAAAAGACGCCGTAACATAGAATCCTTTCTGCTGCAGGAAGCAGCTCGCTACGCCCGCGATCACGCCGGCCAAGAATAACGTCCAGCGCCCGCCGCCGCTTTCGGCACGCAAAAACACCGCCAGCGCCACGAGCGCGAACAGGTTGCTCTCGTAATGCGGGCTGTTCATGATCATGAGCGGAATTGAAGTCACGGCGACAAAGAGCGCGGCGAAAATGCCGGTTCCGCCGATGCGCCGCGCAAGATGAAAGGCGATCAGCACGGTGGCAACGCCGGTGATGCCGAGCGCGATCCGCGCCGCCAGAAAACTGGTGCCGAAAAGCTTGAAAAACAGTGCGACCCAGTAAAGTTCTGCGCCGGTGCTCACTTCGGGGAAATCGCGGAACGGAACCGCGCCTTGGGCGACCATCTGCGCTCCGTAAAGATAAGTTCCCTGGTCGATATCGGTGGTCAAGATGCGCAGAAAAAGGAAGAGGTAGGCGGTGGTGGCGAGGGCGAGGAATAGGTAGGCAATGACTGAAGCAGAGCCAAGCGTCGAGACGAGTCTAGATACTGCCCAGGGGGCGCCCGCACGCAGGAGTGCGTGCGCCACGGGAGGGGTGGGGGTGGGCCTTTGCAGCAGGGGCATGGATATCCTCTATCTTTCACTTCGGCTTGTGGCAAGGAATTCTTACGAGTGCCGTACCTGGTGTCATCAGTGATACAGTAGGTAACCGCAGTTGGGGGATTGGCTGTGACTTTACTTTTTGGGAAGGGCGGCCTCATCCGGCGAAGCGTGCCGCTGGCGCTTTCCGCCCTGGTAACGTGTGTGGCCGCCTGGGCAGGCGGCCCGGCCGCCGGTCTAAACGGGCAGGTGCTTCAGTACGAGTCCTCGGGCGACCTGGCGGCTGCGCGCTCGCTATTGAACCGCCAAGCCCAGGCGCCCAACGATGCCACGGCGGCCCGAGCGCTGGCCGCATTCGTCGAACGTCATCGCGACCCTTCGTATCGCGGCGCTTTTCTCCGCTGGGCGGGCGAGGCCACAGATCCAGCCAAGCGAAGGCTGGCGCTGCACGAAGTGGTCCTGCTGGACTTCATGAACTCGAAAACCGCCGATCTGCAGGCGGATTTGGCGAAATATCGCGCCGCGGGAGGCTCCGATTTCGAGCTTCCTCCGGCGAAGAAGCCGCAACAGAACTACTCCACGATCAGCATTCCCGGCCCGCTGCCTGCCTTCGCCCGCATGGCGGCCTTAAACCCCCAGGTGACTCCCGACGATCTGCTTCCGGCCCTGGCGCGCAACATCGTCACGGACGGTTATCAAGCCAGCAATAACGAATCGCTCCAACAAACCGAATATTTGAAACTCCTCATCCGTTACGTAGGGCAAGCGCGCGAACTGCAAGCCATGGCCGGGGCGGCCCACAAAATCGTAGTGCCGGCCTGCGAAAGCAAGCAGACCGCTCAGCTTCTTCACATTATTGGATATCGAATGCGCGGCTCCTGCGGCGGCAACCTGGTGCTCGAAACCGTGAATCCGACGCGGGCCTTTGTGACCATCGACTCCGGCTTTCCGCTCACCAAGCTGGAGGAGGATCTGCGCGCCAATTACAGCTTCGCGCTGCCGTATGCGCCCACTCCGGTACCGGTTTTCTACAATGCCGGCTATTGGCTCTCCGCGCTTGGCCACCGTGAGAACAGTAATTTTCTCGACGCTTTTCTCGGCGATCCCTCCATCTGCCGCCTGTATCTCGGCTTATCGCACCTGGATCGGGCCGCTGCCGAAGCGCTGCGTAACACGGCCTCGCCCGCCAAGCTGAAAGTTTACGCGCATGTGTTGGATTTCTTCGGCGGCATGTTCCAGATCCGCAATGGCGCCGCCGTGACGCCCGGCTCGCCTCGCGTGTGGGCCTCCATGGTCGGCGTTTCTCCCGACAAGCCGGGTAAATTTTTCTGGCGCCTCATCCGCGCCGACGACGGCTGGATGGCGGCCTATTTCGATACGCTCTCGCGTTTGCACGGCGCGGCGGCGGCCTATTTCACCGCGCCGCAGCACATGCGGCACTTCTATCGAGCGCTGCGGGGGAGAGTCACCAGCCCCGGCCCGGCGCGGCCGGTCTTCCGCGCCAGCGCCGACATGATGCTGCTGACCGCTTCGCTGCGGATCGGGCCGGAGGGCCAGCCGCTCATTCCCGGCGGCCTCGACGTCTGGCGCACGGTTTTCGAGAAACATTTGCGCGGCAAGCATACCCGAAGGATGAGGCGCGCGGCCCGTTCCTGGCGCAGCGGCGACGACCTGGTAAGCTCTCTGTTCGCGCTTTGCCGGAGAGCGGTCAGCAACCAGCCGCTGAAGGTATTTCTTGCGCTCAACGACGTCGATCGCGCGCGCGCCAAGCCGATGTCGCCGCAATTGGCGGCGCGCTTGGTGGCCGCCTATGACAATTACGGCGCGCAGTACATCCTGTTCGCCGACGTCCCCTCGCTGAGCGAGACCTCCGTCGAGCATTACCTCGATATCTGCGCCTCAACCGCCCATATTCACAACATGCTGCTGCGGACCAACACGCTGGGCACGCTGCAAGCGCTGACCGGGCTATTCGACATCTTAGTCCGGCAAAATTCGATTCCGCTCTCGCGCCGCGATGCCACTTTCGACGCTCTGATCGAACCCTTCACGCACATGAAGGACGAAGCCGCGCTGTTCAGTGCGGGCCGCTCCGGAACCGGCGTTCTGCTGCACGCCGCGGGCGGAATTGCGCATATGGGCGGGGTTCAGCCCCGGTTGGTCGATCTGCTGGTGGGCATTCCGCGCGCCGCCCAACCTCCCGCTCCCCCGTCGCCGGCCGACACCTTCCTGCGCATCTTCGACCAGCAAGAGTTGATTTCGCTCGACAACTTATTCGCTCTCGCCGACGGCGCCGCCAAAGGCAAGCCGGACCCGGCGGTGGTCAAGGCGGTCAAAGACCAGCTCGCGCGCTTCGCCGAGTCGGAAACGCTGCATAGCTCGCTTTCGAGCGCGGAGAAAAACACCTCCGCCTACGGCTACTGGAGCCAGCGGCACATCGAGCGGGAGAGTAAGTTCAATCTGGACGCTTTGGTGAAAAACTCGGGCAAAAAGGATCCGCGCGCGGCCCTGGCGCCGTTTTTGCGCGATTCGCTGGTGGGTTTGCTCTACGCCTATTACGCTCCACCCGGCGCGCAGTTGCTGCTCGCCAATCCGCTTTTTGTACGCAACCACGATTTCATCGGCGCCCAAGGCGCTCCGGGCGAATGGCGGCAGACGGAGCTGGCGGGGACTGGCTGGCCGGAAAGCGGCGGCGGCCGCCTCACGGGCTCGCTGATTGGCCTGCCCTATGCGCTGGCGAGTGCCGAGCAGAATTTCCTCACGCCCACGCACCGGCAGGCCTTGATCTGGACCGATCTCGCGCCGCAGATTATCGCCAACGTCACGCTGGTGCGCTGGCGCCATGTTACGCCCGAGCAGATCCGCTGGGCTGCGCTGCACATCGAGCGCGGCCGCACGCTGCTCGCCGCCGCTTGTCTCGACCGCGCGATCCGCCCGAAGGTGCTCGCTTCCTTCAGCCGCTTTGCCGATCCTGGCCGCGTGGATTGGCTGTCTCGTCTGCTGGCGGCGGGAGATTTCGAGCGCGCCGCCCGTGCCATCACTCCAGCCGCGCTTTACCGGATGGCCCAAGATCCCGCACTCCAGGACGTCTCCCGCGATCTTTCCTCTGCCCAGATCGCGGCCATGGCTTCCCAGCATCGTCCCGACCTCACGCCCGAAGCCATCGCCGCCGTGTTTGGAACCCCCAAGCCCATCCTGCGCCATACTTACCGGCCCAAGCTGCTCAAGATCCGCCTCTTCCCTGCTCTGATGGGCTATTCCAGCCGCATTTTAGCCGAGACCTGGGAATCGGACAGCCTTTATTACGCCGCGCTGGCCGAGGAAACCGGCGTTCCGGTCAACGAACTCGATGCCTATGTCCCGGTCTGGAACGAAGATGCGATCGAAGACATCTTCGCCACCCATTTGGAGGATTGGCCGGCCCTGGTGCGCTCGCTCCACAACGTAGGCGCCAGCGTGGCGCAGCGCAAGGGCCAGACCGCCGCGGCCGGGGCGGGTTTGGTCGCGGCATCGAATCCACAGAGGTGAACCGTGAGTAAGATTCTCCCTATCGCAACCGGCGCGGCCATCGCCGCAACCTTGACTGGCCTCTGTGCCGCATACCCGCAGGATCGGAGCCAGGATCAGGCGACCTTCCATGTGAAAGTCGAGATGGTGGTGCTCAGCTTCACCGTCACCGACAAAAAGGGAAGATACGTGAACGACCTCAAGCCCGGCGATTTCCGCGTCTACGAAGACAATATTCGCGAACAGATCGCCACCTTCGCGGAAGGCAACCGGGCGCCGGTTCGCGTGCTCGCCGGCGGCAAGACCATGCCCCTGCCGCCTCCCGTTTCCCAACCCGCGAACGTCGCGCCGAACCCCAATGTGGTCGGATTGCGCCCCGACACCATGGGCGCCAACGTCTTCATTCTGTTCGACACCAGTAATTACATGTTTCGCGGTTTCGTCTACGCCTCCGATGCCATCTCCGATTTCATACGCGGACTCGACCGCGCCGATTCGGTGGCCGTCTACACCTACAGCCGCAACCTGGACCGCACGGCTCTGCTCGAACGCAACCGCGAGGCCGCCATCACCGGTCTGCGCAAAGCCGTGGCCGGGGATGATTCCGCGCTCTACAACTGTTTGCTGCTCACGCTGCGCGACGCCTCCCACGTGCCTGGCCGCAAAGTCGTCATCGTGTTCTCGAACGGGCCCGACAACGCCAGCGTGGTTTCGCCCGAAGACGTGCGCGCCGTCGCCGAAGACGAGGGGATTCCCATTTATGTGATTTCCACCAGCGAAGTAACCAAAGACCCCATTTCGAGCAAGACCTTCAGGCGCCTCTCGAAGAATACCGGCGGGAAGAGTTATTTTGCCAAGACCTGGCAGAAGCAGGTGGAGGCTTTTGAATCCATTCGCGAGGATCTGGGCAACAGTTACACACTCACTTATTACCCAAAGCCCAATCCCAATGAAGGATTCCGGCATATCCACATTGACCTGACGCTGCCGCACGCAAAGAGATACCGGATCCGCGCGCGGCCGGGTTATCGCCCGCAGCGGACGTTTGAATAGACGTAACCGGAGTTTTTCACGGCTTGTCCGCTCCCGTACGGTCGCGGTTCTGTAGGGGTTCGCAGAGCGCTCCCTTGCGGTCGCGGCTCTGTAAGTTACTCTTGCCGCAGCGTCCGGATGGGATCGATGCGCGTAGCGTTCCAGGCAGGAATCAGGCAGGCGAGGCAGGCGACCGCCAGGATGAACACAGGGACAAGAACAAACGTTACTGGGTCGGATCCCGAAGAGCCAACTGCTAACGATCTGTGTGAGTGCGAACGCTCCGCCCAAGCCAATGAGCAGGCCCAGCGCGGTCAGGCCTAATCCCTGCGAAAGAATCAACCTCAATACGCGGCTGCGGGGTGAACCAAGCGCCATGCGAATGCCGATCTCCGCAGTCCGCCGCTTAACGGAATAGGACATGACGGCGTACAGCCCGGCGAGCGCCAGGAAAACGGCGAGGCCGGCAAAACCGGTGAGCAGCGCGGTTTGGAACCGGCGGCGAGCGTTGCTCCGGTCGATGCGATCGCCCATCGTGTGCATGTTGTCCGGAGCGAGCGTCGGATCCAGAGATCGAAGCGCCGTGCGTATTTCTCGAATCGCCTGTTGAACGGGAATGCTGTAACGGACGGCGAAGTAATTGCCGCCCCCAAATGGCATAATGATCTGCGGCTTGGCCGGCTT
>JBOGMI010000394.1:0-2535 GCA_050746645.1 Bryobacteraceae bacterium
CTGTCGGGCACGGCCGCAGCGACAACAGCGCTTTAATATTGGACCAAAAGCCTCCCGGCTCGGTCTTCGGCTGTTCTCCTGGTTTGAGATCCGATACGGAAGCAAAGCCTAATGTGCCCGTCGCGAATTTATGAAGGATCAAATCTTCACCTTCCTGCGCCAGGCGGTTGGGAATCGTATAGAGGGAATAATCACACATCGTTGGGTCCTCCAATCCGTAATAGTGACCTTCCGACGTAAGTTCCGTTACCTGCATGGATTTCCAGCCCCGCTCGCAAAAGAATCTTCCGGTCCTAAATCAGCCGCTTACAGCCCGATCGCGAGCCCGGCGCAATCTGCCCGCTGGACAATGGTCGAGGGGCGCCTAACGGTTGTACCCTGGTAGCAAAGCTTATGTCACGCACTGAATCGACGATGTCGGACTTGGGCACGCCGGCGCCCCACTTCGAGCTGCCGGAGGTGACCTCGGGGCGCACCGTCAGTATCCGCGATTTCGACGACAAGCAAGCCCTGCTCGTCATGTTCATCTGCCGCCATTGCCCCTACGTGAAGCACACCCAGCGCGAGCTGGCCCAGATCGGGCGGGACTATAGGAAAAAATCGATCGGGATTGTCGCCATTTCCGCAAACGATGCCCACGCCTATCCCGGCGACGGGCCGGAGGGCTTGCGCGAGCAGGCTGCCGAGATCGGCTTCGTTTTTCCCTATTGCTATGACGAATCTCAGGAGGTCGCGCGAGCTTATACCGCCGCCTGTACGCCGGATTTCTTTCTCTTCGACGACTCGCGGCAGTTGGTGTATCGAGGCCAATTAGACGATAGCCGTCCGAATAACGGTATCCCGGTCACCGGGCGCGATCTGCGGGCGGCGATGGACGCGGTGCTAGCGGGAGAACCAGTCGAAGCACGTCAAACGCCCAGCGTCGGTTGCAATATCAAATGGCGCGAACGCGCCGCACACACGCACTAATATAGAATCTCGAAGCTTCCGTCCTTATGTGGATAAGCCGCGATCAGGCTCCAGGCCGGCACGCCTGGGATTACGCGCGGATCGCCGCCGGCCTTGCCCGAGCGATTGACCAGCTCCCAACTCAGCGATCCGCCGCGGTCCCAGCCCATGCCGTCCGTCCAGGCGACCAGCAGATCGCCGGCTTGGTTTTCGGCCAGCGCCGGATATTTTTCGTCCGTCGCCTGATTGATCGTAACTGCGTTCGGAACCTGCCCCGTGGCGGGATCGATGCGCCCGAACTGCACCTTTTTATGGCTTTCCCAGGCGGCAAATGTGCCCGCCGGGCCATTTACGAACGCTTCGGCGCTCATCACGCAATAGCCGACGTTCCATTTCGCGATGTCCGAACCGGTGAAGGTAGTGCCATGGTCCTTCGATTCGAGCAGATAGATATCGCGATGGACAATCTGTTTGGCGGACCGGAAGAGAACGAACACGTGGCCCTCCTCGTCCGTTGCCGCATCCAGAGAACAGCAGCCGCAAGCGCCAGTGGGTTTATCGAAAGCGATGTGCTCCGGCGCAAAGGTCTTTCCGTTATCTTGCGAGCGGGTCACCCAAACGCGGCGGAACTTCTCGCCTCTCTTACCGGGAATCGGGGCGTGCCAGAACACGTAGACGTTGCCCTTGTTATCGGCCGCCACGCCACCGCCGCCATTGACGCCGTAAGCCGTGTGAACCAGATTGCGTTCCGGCTCGAATGCCGTGCCTTGTGCATTCAAGCGGGAGAAAAGCATCGGCGTGCGCCCGCCATTCGCCGCCTTGGCGACCGAAGAGCCGTTCCACACCACGTAGACTTGGCCGCTGGGTCCGACGGCGATCCGTCCGCCGCGAATGTTGCCGACCGCAATGGCGGTGTTGGGCATCGAGTTCACGCGGATCGGTGCGGAAAAGCTGATTCCGTCGCGCGACCGCGAATAATAAAGGTTTCCCGCTTTGGGATTGCCCTTGAAATAGATGAGGTGAACCGCGCCTGTGCGATCGACGGCGGCCTCGGGTTGAATGCCATGATCGGGCACACGCTGCAGCGTAACCGCGGGAGTCGAAGCGGCGGCATGCGGCGAGAGCGTCAGCGCCGCAAAGGCAATCGTCGCAAGCAGGGTAACAAGCATCCTGCCCCCATTATTTCAGGCGATGATTACGCGAACATCGGACATCCCCCATCCCCATTCGCGATATGCTTACATTCGTGAACAGACGGGACTTATTCAAGTCGGCCATGGGTGCGGCCGCGCTGGCGGCGGGCACTCCTTTGGTACCCGCTCAGCAGTATCACATCGGCGGCTCCCATTTCAAGCTCGGCGTCGCCTCCTACTCGTTCCGTAAGTTTCCGCGTTCGCAGGCGATCAAAATGACGCTGGAGCTCAAGACGCCGTACCTGAACGTCAAGCCGTCGGCCCATCTGCCGCTCGACAGCACCCCCGACGAGATCGCCGACGCGATCGAAGAATTCAAGGACGCCGGCATCATACTGGTGGGCTGCGGCGCCGTCTATTTCCTCAAGGACGACGAAGGCGATATGCGCCGCAA
>JBOGMI010000395.1:0-4689 GCA_050746645.1 Bryobacteraceae bacterium
CACACAGGTTCCAGGATTGCTGCTCGCGCGGCGGACCTCACCTACAGTGCCATGTTCGGGAACCTACGAGCCGAGCCTGATTGTGGTCGCCCAAGGCCGGAAGCGCGTAGATCTCGGCCAAACCACATTCATCTATGACGAATCGCGATTCCTGTTAACGTCGGTCGCCCTGCCGATCGTCGCTCAAGTCGTCGAAGCGAGCGAAAGCAAGCCTTGTCTGGCCATGGCTCTTAAGCTTGAAATGCCCATCGTGCGCGAGCTCCTCACCCGCGAAGAAATTCTTGCCCACGAGTTGCCGTCCGGCAGTCACGCCATGGTGACCGGCGAAATCACCCCGGAGTTGCTGAGTGCATGTTGCCGGTTGCTGGATCTGTTGTCGACACCGCAACACATACTCTTCCTCGCCGGCGTGATCCAACGCGAGATCATCTACCGGCTTCTCTGCGGCCCCGAAGGCGGGCGCCTTCGAGCAATTGCGACGCTGGGAGACCATAGCAACCGGACTGCGAAAGCGATCGCGTGGATCAGGGACAACTACGCGAAGCCGGTACGGGTGGACGAGCTGGCCGGGATCGCCGGGATGGGGGTGTCCACGCTGCATCACCATTTCCGCGTGCTGACGAATATGAGCCCTCTTCAGTATCAAAAACAACTGCGGTTGCAGGCGGCGCGGGGCCGGATGCTGATCGATGGGATCGATGCGACAACCGCGGCCTTCGAGGTGGGATACGAAAGCGTGAGCCAGTTCAACCGTGAATACAGCCGCTTCTTCGGCCAGCCGCCCATGCGCGACGTCCGCACTCTGCGTGCGCCGGACGCGCCGCCGATGGAATCGATCGCGCGGCAGTCGCCGAGAACTCGCACCGTAGCTTGAACGGATACAATTTGGAGCATGCTTTTTCACGGAAAAACCGTGGTAGTAACCGGAGGCGCAAACGGCATCGGTCTTGCTATCTCCCGAAGCATCGCCGCCGCGGGCGGCTCCGTTTGGATATTTGATATGGAATCCGAGAATCCCGCCGAGGTGGCTCGGGATATTGGAGCGCAGGCGAGTATTGCCGACGTCACAGATCGGCCGTCCTTAGAGCACGCATTCGCCCGTGCCCCTGTCCCCGATGTTCTCGTGGTGAATGCCGGCATCGGCCGGCCCGCGCCGGTTGCCGAGACCACGCCAGACCTTTGGAATCGCACGCTGGCCGTGAATTTGAGCGGCGCCTTCCACACTTTGCAAATCGCTGGGCCGCGCATGAAGAGCCTTCGTAAGGGCTCCATTGTGCTCACGGCTTCCACAAATTCTTTCGATGGCGAAGCGGATCTCGCCGCCTACAATGCGAGCAAAGCGGGCTTGCTCGGAATCCTCCGGACCGCTGCCAACGAGTGGGGGCCGTATGGCATTCGCGTCAACGCCGTATGTCCCGGGCTGATCCGAACCCGTCTGACGGCTTCCAGCTTCTCGAATCCAGGCATCCTTTCGGAGTACTTCAAGCACATCCCTCTTGGACGCGGCGGTGAACCGGAAGAGGTTGCGCAGGCTGTGATGTTTCTGGCGTCGGACCTGGCATCGTACATCACCGGAACCACGTTAGTCGTCGATGGGGGGCAGATGGCATCCAAGTTTGGCACCTGGGGCAGCGAAGCGGACCGCTTTGACGGCCAGCGCTGGATCAGGAGCGCTTAATGCGCATTGTCAGCATCCATGCTCATCCGGATGATGCGGAGATCCTTGCGGGCGGCACTCTGGCGCTGCTCGCCGGACTGAGACACGAAATTGTGATCGTCACCCTGAGCGCCGGCGATTGCGGCTCGGCGGCGCAAGGGCCGGACGAGATCGCCTCCATTCGAAAAGCCGAAGCGTCCGAATCCGCGGCACTGCTCGGCGCCGCTTACCGTTGGGGTGGCTTTCGCGACCTGGCGATTTTTAACGACGACCCATCGCGGCGCGTGGTCACCGGACTCCTCCGCGAACTTCGCCCCGATGTGGTCCTCACCGCCGCGCCGAGCGACTACCTCTGCGACCACGAAGCCACCAGCCAGCTTGTTCGGGATGCCTGCTTCACAGCGCCCATCGCAAATTACCGGACACCGGCGCAAAGCACGCCTCTCCCGGCCATTCCGCATTTATACTTCATGGATCCCATCGCTCAGCAGGACCGGAACGGGCACCGGCCTGTCCCGGATTTCACGGTAGATGTCGCATCCATGATGGAAACGAAGCGGGCCATGCTCACCAAACATCGAAGCCAAAGATTATGGCTGCAGCAGCAGCACGGTATGAAGGATTACGTCCAGCAAATGGAAGACTGGACGCGCGCCCGCGGAGCAGCAGCCGGCATCCTATGGGGCGAAGGGTTCCGCCAATACAAACTTCATCCTTATCCCCACGACGCTCTTCTTCAGCAGGTGCTCTCGCCATATTTAGCCAAGCCTGAAAACTGACGAAACTTTCACTACCGCTTGCTCTGAAAGAATCGCTGCAGCATCTCGCCGGCTTCGGCAGCAAGGAGTCCTTCTTCCACTCGCACGCGGTGGTTTAGCAGATCGGAATCGGCCAGACGGAATTTGCTGCGCACCGCGCCGAAGCGCAGGTCGCGCGCTGCGAAAACCAGCCGCTCGATGCGAGCCAGCACCAGGGCGCCGGCGCACATGACGCACGGCTCCAGCGTCACATATAAAGTCGCGCCCGGCAGCCGGTAATTGTTCCGGCGCGCGGCGGCTTCGCGCAAGGCGCCGATTTCGGCATGAGCGCTTGGATCGGCGGCGGCGACGGGCCGGTTCCACCCTTCTCCGATCACGGCTCCGTCCGCCACCACTACCGCTCCCACCGGAACCTCGCCCATTCGCTCGGCCTCGCGGGCCAGCTCCAGCGCAGCGCGCATAAAAGCGCGATCGGCGATTGTTTGAACCGGATCGTTCAAAGCTTCGTCATCCTGTGCATGTACGTGGCGGGCGCGGGAGACCACTCCTACGCTACCCTTAGCTTATAAACGGGGATTGGCGAGTGTTTCGTTATTTTCCATTAGCTTTCAAGAACACGCTACGCAACCGCCGCCGGACCGCTCTGACGATTTCCAGCATTGCGGTTTCGCTTTGTCTGCTCGGGGTGCTGATCGCCATCTATCACGCGCTCTATTATCAGCAAGCCACACCGGGGCAGGCGCTGCGGCTCATCGTACGCCATAAGGTCTCGCTTGCCCAGGCCTTTCCCTCCGCCTACGAGGCCAAGATCCGCCGTATCCCCGGCGTAAAGGCCGTCTCGGCGTGGAATTGGTACGGAGGAACATATAAGAACCAGCAGCCGGTCAACTTCTTTGCCCGCTTTGGCGTCGATCCGGTTCCCTTTTTCAAACTGCGCACCCAAATGACTATGCCGGAAGACGAGCGCCAGGCCTTCATTCGCGAGCGCACGGCGTGCATCGTCTCGAAAGATTTGGCCGACCGTCTGCACTTTCATCTGGGTCAACGCATCACGCTCAAAGGAGATATCTATCCGGGGAAGCTGCAACTCATTGTGCGCGGCATCTTTGAAGACCCCGATGCGCGCGATTCGCTGTTCTTCAACATGGAATATCTGCGCCAACTGCTTCCGCTCGGCCGGCGCAATATGGACAGCACGGTTGCAGTACTCGTCGACAGCCCGCAAGACGCACCGCGAGTCGCCAAAGCCATCGACGCTACGTTCGCCAACGCGGACCCTCCCACCAAAACTCAATCTGAACAGCAATTCACGCTCAGCTTCGTGTCGTTTCTGGGCAATATCAAATTATTTCTGCTGAGCATCTGCGCGGCGGTGACGTTCACCATCCTGCTGGTCTCCGGCAATACGATGGCCATGTCGGTGCGCGAGCGCATCAAGGAAGTGGGCGTGCTGAAAACACTCGGCTTCACCAACGGCGGCGTGCTCAGCATCATCATCGGCGAGGCGGTGGCGATCGCCATCATCGGAGGCATTGTCGGGCTGTTGTTTGCCGAAGTTCTGACCGCGATTGTGGGCAAGGTGGCCGAAGGATTCATGCCCGAACTGCACGGTTTGACCGTGCAGCCGGCGACGGCGCTCATTGCGCTGGGCCTCGCGGCCTTTATCGGCCTGGTCAGTTCCTTCCTCCCAGCCTGGAACGCGGCGCGAACCAATATTATCGATTCTCTGCGCTACAGCGGATAACGGCGGGCATATGGCGATTCCACTTTCCTACAATCTGCGCAACCTGGTCGTCCGCAAGGCAACGACGCTGATGACGGCGGCGGGAATTGCGGTCACGGTCGCGGTGCTGCTGACGGTTTTGGGGCTGGTCTCGGGCTTAACCACCGCCTTCACCACCAGCAGCGATCCGCTGCACGTGCTGGTGCTGCGCAAAGGCGGCAATGCCGAACTGACCAGCCTGCTCACCGAGGAACAGTTTCAAATCGTCAAGGGTTTTCCCGGCATCGCCAAGGGGCATGATGGGCGGCCGCTCGCCTCGCTCGAAGTGGTAACCATCGTCAATCTGCCTTCGCCCGGCAATCCGGATGGAACCAATTTCACCTTGCGCGGCCTGTCTCAAAGCGGCATCGAGATGCGCCACGTCAAGCTGGCGGCGGGCCGCTGGTTTCGGCCCGGCCATCGCGAAATCGTGGTGGGCAAGGCGATCGCCGAGGGCCATCCCGGGGCGCGGCTGGGCAAACGGCTGAAGTTCGGAAAAGGCTATTGGACCA
>JBOGMI010000396.1:0-1647 GCA_050746645.1 Bryobacteraceae bacterium
CGGTGCTGCTCGCCTGCCTCGGCATTTACGGCCTCATGTCCTACGCAGTTACCCGGCGCACCAATGAGATCGGCATCCGCATGGCGCTGGGAGCCGAGCGCTCGAACGTGCTTTGGATCGTGATGCGCCAGAGCTTGCTGTTAGCCGGACTGGGAATTGTCATCGGGCTGCCGGTGGCTCTGGGAGCCGAGCAACTGGTCTCGAAAATGCTCTTTGGCGTTCGGCCTGCCGATCCGGTATCGATGGCAGGCGCCGCGATTCTTCTGCTGATTTTCGCGTTAGTGGCGGGATATCTACCCGCGCGAAGAGCTTCGCGCATCGACCCGATGGTCGCCCTCCGCTGCGAATGAGACCGTCATCCGAGGCGGCGCGCGGGCCGGTCGTTATAAACTTGTGTTGAACCTATGAAATTCGCTGCGCCTCTCGCTCTCATTTGTTCGCTCAGCCTGCCGCTGCTGCTTTCGGCGGCGCCGCAAATCCCCCGCAAGGCTGTGGAGCTGGCCTTCAACGTGCCGGGACACGGACAGGATCTGCTCAGCAGCCATCGCGGGAAGGTCGTCGCGCTCGCATTCATCGAAACTACTTGCCCGCACTGCCAGCACTGGACGGGGATCTTCAAGAAGTTCCAGAGCGTATACGGCCCGCACGGATTTCAGGTTCTGGAAGTCGCCGTCAACGCGCTCGACGACGGCGGGTCGAAGCAGGGCGCCAATAAGGTGGTGACGGACTTCGCGCGGCAGTTTGGAGTTAATTTTCCCGTCGGCTGGGTCAGCAAACCGCAAATGGCGTCGTTCATGGGCTACAGCCAGAGCCGTTTTGTCGTGCCCCAGCTCGTGCTGATCGATCGCAGTGGCGTCATTCGCGAACAAACGGACCAACTCGGCAATGGCAATTACACCCAGGTCATGAACGAGCAAAATCTCGAGCAGGAGATTGCGAAGCTGCTGGCGCAGCGGTCAGAATAGGCAAGAGTTCCCGCTCCCGCAGGCCCGTTTGTCCCAATCCTCCGATCCGCAGATCCACAATCCGATTCCCTTCGCGCTGCTCGGTCATCTCGATGCGCAGGAAGTTCGTCGAGAGCGCCGTCCGGCCGCGCTCGAGTGTGACAGCGGAAAGCGTCTCGCCCACCATGCGCCCGCGAAACTCCAGATTCTTGCGTTCGGAGAGCTGGCGTAGCGCGCGCGTGCGTTCCCGCCGCACATGCATCAGCACCTGATCGCCGCGTTCGGCCGCCTGCGTCCCCGGCCGCTCCGAATACGTGAAAACGTGCAGATACGTGAACGGATGCTGCTCGATGAAGTTTACGGTTTCGGCAAACTCGGCTTCCGTCTCGCCGGGGAATCCCGTCATCACATCCGCGCCGATCGCGGCTTGCGGCATGAGCCGATGCGCCAGTTCGATCCGGCTCGCATAGTGCCGCGTGCGGTATTTGCGGAACATACGTTTCAAAACCGCATCGGAGCCCGATTGCAGCGGGATATGCACGTGTCTCGCGATTCGCGGCTCGCTTGACACGAGTGAAAACAGCTCCTCGCTCCAGTCCATCGGCTCGACCGAACTGATGCGCAGCCGCCGGATTGGCGTCTCACGGAGAATCGCGCGCAGCAGATCCAGAAACCGTAGTTGAGGCGAAAAATCACGGCCCCA
>JBOGMI010000397.1:0-2005 GCA_050746645.1 Bryobacteraceae bacterium
AATGAATCCGCCCATCGCGGCCATGAATCCCAGCAATGGCAAGCCTGTCAGCACGGAGGCAAAAAAGAACAGAAAAGCTGCGAACACAAGAGCCGGTAATAGAACCGCGAGAATGGCGTTACTCAGAGTTCCTGCCTTGCGGCCGCCGACAAACCCGGCGATGAAGGGACCTATTATCGCCAGCCAAAACAGCAGGATCGACAAAACGAACATCCAGACAATGGCACGCCCAATGCTGCCGCGGTTCTGCATGCATCAAGTGTGACACGGACCGAATGCTAGCCCGCCCTTTTAAGCCCGTCGCTGATGGCCTTCTTGAGTACCGTCTGGTAACCGAGGCCTTTCTTTTCCGCGATCCGTTTCGCGCGCTCTAGGTCTGCTATCGGCACGCGGATCGAAATCGGGCGCGTCGCGTTCTGCTTGGCCTGCTCCATAAGCCGCTCCAGCAGTTTTGGATCGGTTTTTTTTACTTTTAACCCCGCAGAACGGATGAGCGTGCCCGCTTTAAGCGCACGGCTAAACTCCCGCGCCGTTTGACGGCGGCCTTCCGGAGTTGTATACCAATCAGCTTCTTCCGTTTCGGATTGAAATCTGGGCAGGTTAATCGATTTGCGGCGCATATCTTCTCCTATCGGCCATATTCATTCTGTATGCCGTGATTGTGCGAAAGAGGTTGCATCGAATCGTGAATACCACCACAATGTGACGTCCGGATGCCGTTTTCCCGAAAAGCTTCCATCGCTTTTCTCCATGAGCCGACTCAGCAGCGGCAGTGACGTGCATGCGGGCAACAGCTTCTTCAACTTCGGACGGAGTGACCGAATGTCGCTGGATATGGCCGACATTGGCATCGTCCCAATCGAATCCATCGACTTGAACCTCCAAAATATAGTATATACGAATCCTGTGTATACACTCAGGGAGCGATATCTAAGCCGGGAGATCTGGGCGGCCGATCCTGCCTATATCGGCGCCAAGAGCCCTGCGGGAGGCTCAAATAACAGCGGGAAGAATCGACCGTCCATCTTGTCGCCCTGCGGAATTCTTGGAACGCCGGCGAGCAGTTCGTCATTCGAAGCCGAGCGAACGCCGTCCCGCATTACATTAATCACAGTCGCGCGGCGCGGCCGGTCTGACTTGTTCGCATACGAGCCGTGCACCAGAAGCGGATGATGAAAACTGCACTCCCCGCTCCTTAACTCGATAGGCACAGGCTTAAACGCATCTCGTTGTTCCGGCGACAAAACCGTATAGATCTCTTCCATGTTGCCGGTAAGCCCCGTAATCGGCAGGAGATTCCATCGATGGCTTCCGGGCACATAGTGAAGACATCCATTCTCTCGGGTGCTTTCGTCGAGCCCAATCCAGCAGGTCAGGTGCGCCATCGGCGAAGGTCGAGTCCAATAAGAATAGTCTTGATGCCAGGCCACCACGCCGCCATGCTTCGCGGGCTTACAGAATAATTGATCGTGCCAGAATCGAACGGCGCCCTTCAACAGTTGCGCCGCGGGAACCAGGGACGCGCGATTCCAAAGAACATCGTGAAACGCGGGCTCGATTCTCCAGGCTCCTAATGCGTGAAACAGCACCGTATCGGCCTCTTTCGATTCATTGGAATGGTATTCGTAAAACAGCGACTTTCCCGCGTGTGTGCTTCGTGTTAGAGCCGCCAATTGCGTTCGTAACGCCTCCACCTGGTCGTCGTTAAGCACTCGAATGCCGGCTAAGTAACCATTCTCATTGAAAAAGGCGAGCTGCTCCTCGCTGAGCCGAAACCGCCGCCACTCGTCGAGATTTTTCGGCGAAGCAAAGAGCGAACTGACCGGCTCATGAATCTCGGCGAGATCTTGTATCATTCTGAATTTGAATCTATCTCTTTCTAAATGTCCCGAACGCAGCGGAATCCCATGTTAGTCGTCGCGCTGTCCGGAGTGTTGCTGGTGCGGGCGGCCACGCGGTAGCGGTTGCAATAGGAGCGGTGGCAAAGATACGAGCCGCCTTTGAT
>JBOGMI010000398.1:0-11683 GCA_050746645.1 Bryobacteraceae bacterium
GTGCTGGCGTACGAAGCGATTTACGACGAACTGGCCGCGAGGCTATTTCGCGCGCAAGATTTTTTGTATCTCGGCCGCGGTATTCATTACCCCATTGCGCTCGAAGGGGCGCTGAAGCTGAAGGAGATTTCTTACATTCACGCCGAAGGCTATCCGGCGGGCGAAATGAAGCATGGCCCCAACGCGCTGATCGACGAAAACCTTCCCGTAGTGGTCCTGGCAACGCGCGATCCGGACTCGCGCGAGAGCCAAGTGCATTACGAGAAGACGCTGTCGAACATCCAAGAAGTCAAGGCGCGTTCGGGGCGGGTGGTTGCAGTTGCTTGCGAGCGCGACGAGGAAGTGGCGCATCTGGCCGATCATGTGATTCCGGTGCCGGTGACGCGCGAACTGCTGTTGCCGCTCGTCGAAATCGTGCCGCTGCAGTTGCTGGCTTACCACATCGCCGTGCGGCGCGGCTGCGATGTGGATCAGCCGAGGAATCTGGCCAAAAGCGTGACGGTAGAGTGAGGCGTAAGGCAGCAGACGACAAAGGTCGATGGTCTGCTCTGCGGCGAGAAAACCAGTTGCGTTCCCGACCGCGATGTGTAATTATTCATAGTAGTGAATAAAAATTCGCTAAGCTGAGCATATGGCCGCCTCTTCCCCGCATCCGCTCTATCCACGTGCCACGAATATCCGCTGCGATCTCGATTTGGGAACGGACCAGATCCACGCCCTCTTCGATCTGACGCATCAGGTCAAGCAGTCGCGGCAGCGCTATGCCTCGGCGCTCAAGGGCCGCTACTTGAGCCTGCTGTTCGAAAAGCCTTCGCTGCGCACGCGGTTCACGTTCGAACTGGCGATCAAACAGCTTGGCGGGGATTGCGTGACACAGACCGGCTCCATAGCTGGCCGCGAGCCGCTCCGGGACGTTGCCCGCAATCTGGCTCGCTGGACCGATGCCATTGTGGCGCGCACCTTTTCGCAGGAAACGATCGACGAGTTGGCGCGCTGGTCCGGCATCCCGGTGATCAATGCGCTCAGCGATCTGTATCATCCCTGCCAGGCGTTGGCCGATCTTTTTAGCCTGAAGGAACGCTTCGGCCGGTTGCGAGGCCTGAAGCTGGCCTATTCGGGCGATGGCAACAACGTTGCTCATTCGCTTTTGCTGTGTTGCGCGCGTTTGGGGATGCAGGTTTCGGTTGCCGCCCCCGCGAATTACGGCCCGAAACCGGAGATCGTCGCCGAGGCACAGCGCCTCGCCCGCGAGTCCGGTTCGCATGTCGAAATCACGAGTGATCCGGCGGCCGCGGTTCAAGGCGCCGACGCTCTATACACCGATGTTTGGACCAGCATGGGCCAGGAGACCGAAGCGGCGGTTCGCAATGGAATCTTCGCGCCGTTTCAGGTGAACGAAGCGCTCTTCGCGCGGGCGCACCCAAATGCGGTGTTCATGCACTGTCTGCCTGCGAAGCGCGGCCTGGAAGTGACCGATGACGTGATCGAATCCGATCGCTCGATCGCTTTCGACCAAGCGGAGAACCGCCTGCATGTGCAAAAAGCGCTGCTCCTGATGCTGTTGCAGTAGCGGCATCGAGCACAATAAAGAAAATGAATCGAGTGCAAGCAAAAAAGGTGGCGCTCGCCTATTCGGGCGGGCTCGACACCTCCATCATTATTCCCTGGCTGAAAGAAAACTATCACTGCGAAGTGGTCGCCATCTGCGGCGATATCGGCCAGGGCGGCGACGAACTTGCCGGGCTGAAAGAGAAGGCGCTGAAGACCGGCGCATCCGAAGTGTATGTCGAAGACATGCGCGAGGAATTCGTAACCGAATATCTCTGGAAGCTGGTCCGCTCCGGCGCGGTCTATGAACACAAGTATCTGCTCGGCACCTCCATCGCACGTCCTCTGCTGGCCAAACGTCAGGCGGAAGTCGCGCTACGCACCGGCTGCGATGCCCTGGCGCACGGCTGCACGGGGAAAGGCAACGACCAGGTCCGTTTCGAGCTGACTTACAAAGCCATCGCTCCGCGGCTTCCGGTGATTGCTCCCTGGCGGGAGTGGGACATCGTTTCGCGCGAAGACGCCATCGAGTACGCGAAGGCGCACAAAGTGCCCATCGCCCAGTCCACGACGAAGATTTACAGCCGCGACCGCAACATCTGGCATATCTCGCACGAGGGCGGCGAACTGGAAGACCCCGCCAATGCCGCTCCCGAGCACATCTGGATGCTGACCAAAAATCCGGCCGAAGCACCCGCAAGAGGCGCCGAAGTCACCATCGGTTTCGAGAACGGGATTCCCGTTGCGCTGAATGGCCAACGCCAGATGAGCGGAGTCGGGCTGCTCGAACAGTTAAACCAGCTCGGCGGCGAGCATGGCATCGGCCGCATCGATCTGGTGGAGAACCGCTTCGTCGGTATGAAATCGCGCGGCTGTTACGAAACGCCGGGCGGAACGATTTTGCTGGCCGCGATCCGCGAACTCGAAGCGCTCACGCTTGATCGCTCGACCTTGCATTACAAACAGAAAGCCGCTCTCGATTACGCGGAACTGGTCTACAACGGCCTGTGGTTCACACCTTTGCGCGAATCGCTCGAAGCATTTTTCGCCAAAGCAGCCGAGCCGGTTTCGGGCGAAGTGACGCTTCGACTATGCAAAGGCGGCATCGAGCCGCTCAGCCGCAAGAGTCCGAATTCGCTTTACAATCTCAATATCGCCAGCTTTACGATGGGTGCGGACTACGACCAGAAAGACGCCTTCGGATTTATCAATCTAATCGGACTGCCGATCAAGGTCCGCGCCTCGCTGCACCAAGACGCATGAAGCTCTGGGGCGGCAGATTCGAGAGCGGGCCGTCGGAGATATTCGAGCGCTTTTCCGGCTCGCTGCACTTTGATCGCAGGCTGATCTTCGCCGACATCGAGGGCTCGCAGGCATTTGCGCGCGCGTTGGCACGCCAGGGCATTTTGACCGGCGAGGAAAGCGATCGATTGATTCGGGGGTTCGCGCAAATCGCCGAAGAGGCTCGCGATCCCGCTTACTTCGACGGCGCTGCCGACGAAGATGTCCATACGTTCGTCATCCGCAAGCTGGGCCAGATCGCGGGACCTGTTTCGGCCAAGATTCATACCGGCCGGAGCCGAAACGAGCAGGTCTCGCTCGACACGCGGCTGTTTCTGCGCACCTCGACAGACACGCTGCTCACGCTGCTTGCGGATTTCATGAAGGATCTGATCGCGCTTGCCCGCAGATATCCGGACGCGATCGTTCCGGGCTACACCCATCTGCGGCGCGCGCAGGCGGTGCTGTGGCCGCACTACCTGCTGGCCTATTTTGAAATGTTCGCGCGCGATTGCGAGCGCTTCGAGCAGGCGCGGGCACGCATCGACGTTCTGCCGCTCGGCTCGGGAGCGCTCGCCGGAAGCGGCTTCCCGTTCGATCGCGAAGTCATCGCCCGCGAACTTGGTTTCGCGGCGATTACCCGCAACAGCATGGACGTCTCCGGCGACCGCGATTTCGCGCTCGATTTTCTCTACGCCTGCAGCATGACCATGCTGCACCTCAGCCGCTTATCCGAAGACTGGATTCTGTATTCCAGCGAAGAATTTAAATGGCTGAGCTTGGGAGATGCGGTAACCAGCGGATCGAGTTTGATGCCGCAAAAGAAGAACCCCGATTCACTCGAATTGATTCGCGGCAAATCGGGCCGCGTCTTCGGCAGCCTGACCTCGCTTTTCGTGACCATGAAGGGGCTGCCGATGACTTACAATCGCGACATGCAGGAGGACAAGGAGCCTCTGTTCGAGGCCTTCGATCAAACCTCCGGCTCGCTCGCGATGGCGAAAGTCGTCGCGCAGTCGGTAACCTTACATCCCGCAACTCCCGCGGCCAGTGCGGAAGAGAGCTGGGTCGTCGCGACGGATCTGGCGGAAGCCCTTGCGCGAAGCGGCGTTCCGTTCCATCGCGCGCACCAGCTTGTCGGCCGGTTGGTGCTCGAGAGCGCGAAAGCAGGCAAGAAACCGTCGGATTGGAATGCGGAATCGCTAGCTGATTTTGCTCCGGAGTTTCAGCCGGAAATGGCGCGCCTGCTCAATCCCGTCGAAGGCATGAAAACACGCGAACTACCCGGCGGGACTGGTCCCTCGAACGTGGCCCGCGCCCTCGATCAAGCGAGCGAACGAATTGCGGCGATGCGCTCGCGCCAGCGTCAGCCGCGCTAGCCTTAGCCATGACCAAGAGCTTTCGCCAAGGCCAGATTCTCGCGCTCATCCGGAGCAAAAAAATCTATACGCAAGATGAGCTGGCCCGCGAACTCGGCAGCGGCGGCATCCAGACCACGCAAGTAACGCTCTCGCGAGACATCCGCGAACTGGGGCTGGTGAAAACCGGCGAAGGCTATCGCCGCATCACAGCCGAGGCATCCGGACCCGCTGCGGCCGACGTTGTCGGCGAATACGTGCTCGATGTTCGCATAGCACAGAATCTGGTCGTTCTGCGCACTTCGCCCGGTAATGCCAGCACGGTTGCGGTCGCTCTCGACCGCCAGCCTATAGAAGGAGTGGTCGGCACCATTGCCGGCGACGACACGGTGCTGGTCATCGCGCCGGATTCCGCCGCCGCCAAGGCATTTCGCGCACGGCTGCTCGAGATGATCTCAGCTTGAGCAGCGGCGCTACTTTGATAAACTTAGGCTCCGGTTGAGCTAGCGAACGGCAATAGAGCGACATTGGGGCGTCGTTTTCGGCGGCGGACCCGTTGCCCTGCCGAGATGATCTCAGCATGACTGAATGTCACGCCGGGCGAGAGAACCGCTATCAATGTTCGTGATGCGAATGTTCGTGGTCCTGATCTGGTTCCGCCGTAATACAGCAGCCGTTATCGGACACCACGCAGGGCATGTGCTCGAACTGGATGGTCGTGTGGCGGATGCCGAAATTCGCCAGCACTTCGTTGATGCGCTTCAAAATGCCCTCGCTCGCCGACGGCGGCATGTCTTCGATCAGCACATGAGAACTCAGCGCGTGCGTGTTCGAGGCCAGGCTCCAGATGTGCAGATCGTGCACATCGAGCACGCCGTCCACTTCGCTCATAGCGTCGGCGACGTGCTGCAGGTCCAATCCGCGCGGCAAGCCTTCCAGCAGAATATTCAGAGACTCGCGCGTAATGCCCCAAGCCGTATAGATAATCAACGCGGCGATGGCGATGGAAAGCACCGGATCGATATAGGTCCATCCGGTCAGCCAAATCGCGATAGCACCAACGATAATCGCGATCGCACCCAGCGCATCGCCGAGCATGTGAATCAACGCGGCACGGATGTTGAGGTCATCTCTCCGCCCGCTGCGCAAGGCGATCATGATCGCCCCGTTCAGCACCAGCGCCAAAGCGGCGACCCAGATCATCATCACATCGTTTACTGGGCGCGGCTGCATAATTCTACCGGCCGCTTCCCAGATAATGACCAGCGAGATGACCAGCAAAGTGCAGGCGTTCAGAAACGCAGCGATGACGCCGCTGCGCTGGTATCCGTAGGTTCTGCTGTTATCGGCCGGCTTGGCCTGCAGATAGAACCCCACCGCTGCCAGCACCAGAGCCAAGGCGTCGGTGAAGTTGTGTCCCGCATCCGAGAGCAGCGCAAGGCTGCCCGAACGAAAGCCTGCATAGGCCTCAAAGCCGGTAAACAGCAGGGTCGCGATTATCGAAAAACGCAGAACCCAACCGGTACCGTGGCTGTGATCGTGTTGATGCGCCAAGCCGAGAGTTTCCCTCTGCTTCCACTGTACGACGCGCCGGGAGCTTATTGGACCTCTTCGGTATGCTTTTCTCCCGGCCGGTACAGCGAGGGAATTTTCTTTTTCTTCTCTTCCTGCGCTTGAGCGGCTTTCTTCCGCTGGGCAACCTCTTGGGGACCCATCATCGATTCGCGCTCTTTCTCCTGTTTCTGCTCGGCGGCTACCAGCTCTTTGCTACGTTTGCCGGAGTTTTCGAGCGCCATATTGCGGCTGTCGGAAGTGTCGTCGATCGCGTCCTCCAGCACAAATTTGTAAAGCGCCAGGTCTTTCGGCTGGCTTTCCTCAACCTTCTGCAATTTGTCGAGGAACTTCTTTTCCGCGACCGCCACCACTATCAGCCCTTTGTCGATCGACTTCTTGTGCAGCAGCGCATCGTCGGAAACCGCGTTGATGGTGTCGATGATGGAGCTATAGTCCGTAATCGCGTGGTGGATGAAAAGCGCCCGTCCCGGTTGATTGCCCGCCAGATATTGATGGAGCAAATCCAAACGCTGGCTGGCGAAATGAATATACAATTTGAGCCGCGCATTCGCCTCCTGCGTTTGGCGCACCTGGTCGGCTTCGTTCGGCGTCAGAAAATCGCCATCTTCGGCGCACAGCAGCGAGGCCGAGCACAGCGCGCACATAACCAGAGCAAACCTCATCTTCTCCTCATCACCCCCGCGAGCAGTTGGTTGTGGATCAGGTCCATCTTCTTCGATGCGGCCTTCGCCCCGCCGCGGTTCCAGACATCCAGATCGTTCAGCAGCCATTTCAATTGCCGCTGCAGTTTGGCAACGTTTAATTCGGCCTTCTTGTAATACTTGGGTTTGTTGGCAATTTCAGCCGATTGCAAGCACGCAGTCAGCGCCTCGTTCATCTGATCGAGCGCCGCGTCGCCTTTCTGAATTTCGCCCTTTTTGTAGAGCCCGCGCGCGTTGTCGAAAGCGCTGTCCGCCAGCTTGAGAGCTCTTTCCGAGCGTTTGCCGGGATTGCGGACTGTCTTCAGTTGGCTGAGGTACGACTCAGCCATGAGGCCGGAGGCAAGAGCCAGAACAGCCACCGGGGCGGCCATTCCGCGCCGGGCCCCATATAGGTGCATCATCGGCTCGCCTCCTTTGTGAGAACTTTTGCGAGCAACGGCACAAGCACAGCGTGAGCCCTTGTCACTCATTTTACCCGCGTTCAAGTAAGGCGGCTCACCCGGCACCCCGAGCGACGAGATACCGGGATAAAACGATTACCCTCCGACATCCGCGCGTTTATTCCGCCGCCCGCGTTTGGCGGCATAGGCAAGAAAAATGGTCGCCGCACCCAGAACCGCGGCAACTGCGATTGCCAGCGGCAAAGAAATCCGATACGGCTCCTCGAATAGCAGCCGGAAACCGGCCCCAAGCGCGGCGGCGGCGCAGATGCCGCAAATAAAATAAGAATCCCAAATGGCCTCTGCCGCGAACAAAAGCACGGACACCGCAATCAGAGCCACGCCAAGCGGCTGAGGGGACAGGCGGTCGAGCCGGTACGCTCCCGCAATCAGCGCCGCGGCCCCGAGCACGCCGGGAAGAATCTTCCCCGGGCGGCTGCACTCCGCATAGATGCCCAGAATCCCGGCCGAAACAAGAATACAAGCGGCGTTCGAACCTGACATTGGCAGAAGCGACGGAGAAATCGGCCGGCTCTATACGGTTTCCGGAAGCGCGGCGTCGCAGTCCGCGCGAGCCTCGGCGCCGTCAGCGGCGCGGAGCGGCAGTTCGAACCAGAAGGTCGCGCCGGGATCCGGATCGTTATTGAACATGCCAATAGAACCGCCCATGATCTCCACAAGTTGTTTGCTGATGGTGAGACCCAGCCCCGTGCCGCCGAACCTGCGCCGTGCGGTACCGTCGGCTTGGAAAAACGCTTCAAAGATACGTCCGCGCGCCGCCTCGGAAACGCCAATGCCGCTATCGACGACCTCGCATCTCAGCCCGGCGCCGCCTGGCGGAACACTCAGACGCACATGCACGCTGCCTTGCAGAGTGAACTTGATGGCATTCGCCGCCAGGTTGGTGACGATCTGGCGGAAGCGCACGCAATCGCCATAAATGAAGCCCGGCAAGGAATCCGAAACATGATGCTCGAGTCCGACTCCCTTCGCCGCCGCGCGCACGCTCAGCAACCTCAGCACCGACCTTACGCTTTCACGCAAATTGAACGGCTCATCATTCAGCGAAAACCGGCCCGCTTCGATCTGGGATAAATCGAGCAGGTCATTGATAATGGTGAGCAGATCGTCGGCGCAATCGCTGATCGAATCGGCATATTCGCGCTGGTCCACCGTAAGGTCGCTCGCCCGCAGCAGGTTGACCATCCCCATGATGCCGTTCATGGGCGTGCGCAGCTCGTGCGAGGTATTCGCCAGAAACTGCTCTTTCAATTGTGTGGCCTCGCGCGCCAGCCGCAGCGCCGTGCTGAGTTCGCGATTCTTGCGCCGCAGCTCTTCGGCCTGTTCCAGCAAGCGCTGCTGGGCCAGTTTGCGTTCCGTGATGTCGCGCGCGATGCCCTGGATGGCAATCGGATTCCCTCTGCTGTACATCGTGCGCGTGCTGACTTCCAGATGGCGCAGCGATCCCGCTCTGGGCAGCACCGGCAGTTCATAGTGCTGCGTCGGACTACCACCCAGGTGCGCCCGGATATTGTCTCGCGCCCGGTTCTGGGCATCCGCGGGGACCAAAGCACCAAAAGCCTCGCCCACAAGCTCCTGGCGTCCGTAGCCGGTCAATTGCTCGCCGGCACGGTTGACCGCCAGAAGCTCGCCTTTTAGATCGTGGACAAAAATGAAATCGTTGGCGTTCTCGAACAGGTCGCGAAAACGCTCTTCGCTGGCTCGCAAGGCGGTTTCGGCGCGATTGCGCTCCGTCTCGTCATAGATCATCGCGATGCGGGCGTCGGCACCCTTCACCTCAAAGCTGAACAGCATCATGGTGGCCACGACTTCCCGTCCGCCAATAGCTCGCTGCCGCAGCGGCCCAATCACATTGACTGGTTTTTTCAAGTCAGCGGCCAGTTCCGCCGCGCTGCGGCCGCCGGGCATCAGCAGGTCCAGCAAGTTGAGAGATCCGGCCTTGCCGCGATCGATGCCGTACAAGGCCGCCGCGCTGTCGTTCGCCTCCAGCACATCCAGCGTCGCTGCCGCATAAATAATTACCGGAACCGAATGATCGAGCAGAATTTGTTGCAGCGCGGACGTGCGGCCTTCCAGCGCTTCGACAGTTGCTTCGAGCTCGGCCACACGCGCCCGGAGTTCCGCGGGAGCTTGCCCGGTATCGGCCCCCATTCTCGCCCCTGTCAGCACAACAATACTGTATCAGCGAATTGCCCGAAGCAGAATACCCATATAGGTATTAGGCGGTACCATGTCTGCCGTGAAGCTCAGAGGATTTCCCGGACTTTATCCTCCAGTACGGTCGCGATAATCTTGCCCGCGTGCTTTTCCCCGCGTGCCAGGGCCTCGGCAAAATGGAGGGCTTGGTCGCTTTTGATCTTGCCGGGCAGGGGCGGTTCATTCGGATCAACCACAGCTTCGACCAGCGCCGGACCTGGGTAATTCAGCGCGCCGCGCAATACACTCTCCGCATCCTGCGGCTTTTCGAGCCGGAACCCCCCGATACCGCATGCTTTTGCGATCCCAACAAAATCTATCGGCTCCAGTTCGACGCCAAATTCCGGATTCGCATCGAGGACCATTTGCTCCCACTTAATCTGTCCGAGCGCATTATTCTTGATTACGATCACTTTTACGTTCAGCCTGTATTTCGCAAGCGTTGCGAGCTCCGCCATCAACATCGACAGCCCTCCGTCACCGACCACACACACCACCTGGCGGCCGGGATAAGCTACCGCCGCGCCGACGCTGTACGGCAGACCGTTAGCCATCGTCGCCAGCAGCCCCGAAAGCGAAAACTGCATATCGCCGCGAATACTGATATACCTGGCCGCCCAGGTTGCAATCGTGCCGCTATCGGAGGAGACAATCGCGTTATCGGCAAGCAGCTTATTGAGCTGATAGGTGACCACCTGCGGCTTCATCGGCATATCGGTCCGCGTGCCGCGCTCTTCCATTAGCTTGTTCCACGCTTGCATGCGTTTCTGCGCCTTGGTCAGAAAATCGCGCTTGCTTTTTTTCTCCACCATCGGCAGCAACGCCCGCAGCGCGGTCTTGCAATCGGAAACCAAGCCGACTTCGGCGGGATGGCGCAGCCCGATGCGCGCTGGGTCCAGGTCGATCTGCACGCATTTGGCCTGCCCCGGCTTGGGCAGAAATTCCATATAAGGAAAGCTGCTTCCGGCAATAACCAACGTGTCGCACTCCTCCATCGCATCTTGCGACGGCGCGGTACCAAGCAGCCCGATGCCTCCCGTCGTATACGGGCTGTCGTCGGGCACGACCGCCTTGCCGAGCAGCGGCTTGATGATGACGGCTCCGGCTTTTTCAGCGAGTTCTATGACCTCCTTGCGGGCGCCCAGGCAGCCGCGCCCGGCCATAATGACGATCCGCTCGCCTTTATTAATAATCTCGGCCGCCTCTTGTACCAGATGCCGCGGAGGTTCCGGATATATAGGTGCGAACAGGTCGGCGCTGTGGCCCTTAATATTCGCTTTCGAGCGCTCCTGATCGGACATCTTCATCTCCTGGGTATCTTTCGGAATCGTAATGTGCGCGACCGAGCGCCTTGATAAAGCTGTCTTGACCGCTTCGTCGACCACGTTGATTAAGTGCGCCGGCCCCATCACGCGCTGGTTGTAAACGGTCACGTCCATGTAGAGCTTGTCCAGATCCACATCTTGCTGGTAATGCGTGCCGATCAGATCGTGGAAAGTATGTCCGGTGATGGCGAGCACCGGCTGGCCGTCGCACTTCGCATCGTAAAGGCCGTTCAGTAAATGCACGCCGCCGGGACCCGAAGTCGCCAGGCACACGCCCAGCCGCCCCGTATACTTCGCATATCCGCAGGCGGCGAAGGCAGCAGCCTCTTCGTGCCGCACTTGAATGAATTTCACCTGGTCCTGGTGCGTCCGCAGCCCTTCAAAAAGACCGTCCACGCCGTCGCCGGGGAAGCCGAATATTACTTCCACGCCCCATTCGTGCAAACGCTCCACCAGTACATCCGACACCGTTTTTGCCATTAAGAATCTCCTTGCTATTTGACGAGAAACAACGCGTGCGTTTCGGATAAAACTTCGGCAGCGCGGACTTTGCGTTTGGCTCATGAAATGCACATCATCGGGAGCGAGGTGTGAATGGCGGATAAACCCAACGCTCAGAAGGCGGGCGCTTTGCGGGCACGCAAAGATATTCCCAAGACTGTGAGAACCCCTAGGGAAAAAGTTACCTCCACCGATGCCGCGGCCACGATGGAGGCGGCGCCAGAATGGTCTGTCGAAAATGTACCTTCCCAGACGGACGCCGTACAGTACATGCCTGCGGTGGGAGAAACACGTGTCTCGGTGCATACTCAGCCGCCGCCTCGCGGCTTTGAGACCGCAATCGTCTCGGCGCTGGTCTCGGTGGCAAAATTCGCACGCCGCCAGCCCGGAACGGCTCTCGGGCTCGCGGCCGCGGCCGGCCTCGCCGCCGGACTATGCGCGCGCCGCATTTGATCGATATACGCAAGAACAGGTAACCATATGGCACTGGAAAATGAACGTCCTATCGGAGAGATTCTGCAGGACACGGTCAACGATCTCTCAGCAATCACGCGTTCGGAGATCGACCTGGCGAAGACCGAACTGAAGAGCGAGGCCGCCGAGCTGCTGCGTGTGGCTCCGTTGTTTATCATCGGCGCGGTACTCGGATTATTTGCGCTGGGGTACCTGTTGACGGCCGCTCTGCTCGCATTGGTCATCGTGATTCCTCCCTGGGCGGCTTCGCTTGTGATCTTTGT
>JBOGMI010000399.1:0-3456 GCA_050746645.1 Bryobacteraceae bacterium
CGTGACCTCAAACGTGGCGCTGCAGCTCGGCGCCGTTTCGCAGACCGTCGAGGTGTCGGCCGCGGCGAACATGGTGGAGACGCAGAACAGCGCGGTCTCGCAGGTGATCAACACGAATTCGGTCAACGATCTGCCGCTGAATGCGCGACAGGTCACGCAATTGGTTCTTCTGTCGGGGGCGGCGGTTCAGAAAAACATAGGCGACTTGGCCGGCAGCAAGACCTTTCATAGTTCGACGACGATTTCTGTTGCCGGGGGGCAGTCGAACGGAACCAATTATATGCTCGACGGCGGCTATTACGTGGATACGTTTACGAACCTGAATATGCCCTATCCTTTCCCGGATGCGGTACAGGAATTCAGCGTGCAGACCAGCGCGCTGCCGGCGCAATACGGAGAACATCCCGGCGGCATCATGAATGCAGTCACGAAGTCCGGAACGAATCAGTTCCACGGAGACTTGTTCGACTATCTGCGCAACGGCGATCTCGACGCGCGCAATTACTTTGGCACCACGCACGACAGTCTGCGGCGCAATCAGTACGGCGGCACCATTGGCGGACCGATCATCCATAACAAGCTTTTTTTCTTTGCCGGTTATCAGGGCACGCCCACGCGTACGAGCCCGCCGCAGTCCACCTCATATGTGCCCACGGATGCGGTAATTCACGGCGACTTCTCCACTATTGAAGGCCCCAGTTGCACTTCGAAACACAAATTCATTCAGCTCTCGAATCCATTCACCGGCGCGGATTTCGCTGGCGATCAGATTCCGACGACGATGTTCGATCCCTCGGCAGTCAAGATGCTGCAATATCTGCCCGCTGCCACGAATGCCTGCGGCAAGGTCGTCTACGGCATTCCTCAAAACAGCGATGAATATCAGCCGATCGGACGCGTTGACTGGAACATCAATTCCAAACAGACCTTCTTCGCTCGCTATTTTTTGGACGATTACGAGTTCCCTGCCGACTTCGATCCGAAAAACGCGCTGGTCACGACAAAAGCGGGAAACTCCGAGCGGGCGCAGTCGATCACACTCGGCGATACGTACACATTTAGCGCGACTACGCTGAATTCGGCACATTTTACCTTCGACCGGCGGAGGGATAATCGCGGCCCGGCGGCGCAAGGCATCAGCCCCAAGGACATTGACTCTAACGTCTTCTCGCAAGACCCCAATTTCCTGCGCGTGACCGTTAGCGATTACTTCAGCACTTATTGCGGCACTTGCAACACCGCCTTCTTCAACACCAATACCTGGTCCTACGCAGACGACATGACGCTGGTGCGTGGCAAGCATCAGATCATGTTTGGGGCCAATGTCATCCGCACGCAGTTTAACGGCAACAACCATTACGATCTGGACGGCATCTATGGGTTCGGCAACGAACTCAGCGGCAGCGATCTGGCGGATTTCATGCTGGGCGATCTGTCCAGCTACGGCCAGAGCTTGTCGCAACTGACCGCGAACCGGCAGACGAATATTGGCTTGTACATTCAGGACACGTACCGCGCTGCGAGAAATTTCACGGTAAGCGCCGGGCTGCGCTGGGAACCGATGTTCTTCCCGCAAGACTATTTTGGCCGCGGCAGCAGCTTCAATACGTCGGATTTCCTGAACAATGTGCACAGCAAGGTCTACCCGAACGCGCCGGCGGGAATGCTCTATTACGGGGACGCCGGCATTCCCAAAGCCTTTGCGCATGACGATCTCAACGTCTGGTCACCACGCTTGGGGCTGGTCTTTTCGCCCGGGAAGAGCGGACACGACACCTTCCGCGTAGGCGGCGGCATTCTCTATGACACGACGGAGATGTTTTTCGACGAGCGCGTGCAATCGAATCCGCCTTTTGTAGACGAGATCGACGAGAGCTTCGGTTTGAACGATCAAGGCGTGCTGTCAACCGGACCGAACGGCTATGGAACAATGAGCCAGCCCTGGATCACGTATCCTGGCGGCAATCCTTTCCCGCCCGCGGGAGCCTTCTTCCCGACGTCTTCCGCGCTGTATGTCATCATGCCGCTGCATATCAAGCCGACCGCAGTTTACCAGTGGGACGCGAGCTATCAGCATCAGTTCGGCGCCGACTGGCTGGCCTCGTTCAGCTACATGGGAAACACGACCAGGCACATCTGGGTAGGCCGGGAAACCAACCCGGCGATCTACATCCCAGGCAGTTCGGCCAGCACGCAGGATCGGCGAGTGCTGACGCTGTTGAATCCGACGCAGGGACTGCCGATCGGTTCGCTGCCCATCGCCGACGACGGCGCAAATTCCAATTACAACGGACTTCTGATCTCTTTGCAGCATCGCTTCGCCCACAACTACACGCTGCTCGTGAACTATACCTATTCCCATTGCCTCAGCGAAGCGGATTTCCGCGGCGAGGTCACGAGCCAGGTGTTCGAAAATCCTTACAACCTGAGGCAGGATTACAGCAGTTGCGATTTCGACGACCGGCATATTTTCAACACTTCTTTTGTCGGCACGACACCGCATTGGGGCGGCAAACTCTGGGGCAAGATTGTGGGCAACTGGCAGTTTGCGCCGATTATCGAAGTGCGCAGTGGTCTGCCGTTCACCATCACCTCCGGCAAGGATAACTCCAAGACCGATGTCGGGAACGACCGGCCGGATCAAGTCGCCGCGCAGGCGTACACCACGACCCTGGGGCCGGACGTGCCGCAATATCTGATTCCGGGCGCTTTTACGGAAAACACGATCGGAACCTTTGGGAGCGTCGGACGAAACTCGGTCTATGCGCCGGGAAGCTTCGAATTCGACGCCGCGCTGAGCCGAATTTTCTCCATAACTGAACGGTGGCGGCTCGAGGCGCGCGTCGAGGCTTTCAACCTGATTAACCACACCAACCTCGGCACGCCCAGCAGTAAGCTGAGCAGTTCGCATTTCGGCCAAATCACCTCTGCGGGCGATCCGCGCATTCTGCAGCTTGCTCTAAAGCTGTTCTTCTGATCCCTCCCCGTAGCTCTACGTAACGGCGGGCGCGAACGAAACTCGCGCCCGCCAACTTGAAATGCCGGGCTGCGGAACGGCATCCCAGGTACGGGAACTGTCCCCAAAGGAGAACCAATGAACCCCCCCGATTCCTTATCCGTTCGCAGCAGAGCCATGAACGAAACGGAGCAGAAAATCAGACTCGGCATCGGCTGCGCCGCGGCCGCGAGCGCCATTTTTGCGCCGCTCAACTACACTTGGAAAGGAGTTTTGACCGCCGTCGCCGCCGATGGCATTTTAACCGGACTCTACCGTTTCTGCCCGGTTCGCCGATTGCTGGTGCACTAACCCGGTCGGCGCTCGTTCCACCCTATCCTGCAAGGCGCGTGAAAGAGTCAACTCAGCTAACGAAATCGAGCGCCGTCACGACCCAGTACCCCGAACCGTTGGCTCTCCTCCGCGCCCGGCAACTCCGCGAGCAGCGCGAAGCCGCGTAA
>JBOGMI010000400.1:0-1240 GCA_050746645.1 Bryobacteraceae bacterium
CAATGGGATCAAGCCGGGGATCGAAATGGGCGCCCTTTCCAAAAACCTCCAGACCGATCGTGTACTCTTTCAGCTCAGCGGCCGCACCTTGAAAGTGCTTTTCCACCAAGTACTGCAACAGTTGCCGCTGCCTGGGAGCGGTGGCAAACAACTTGCTGCGGAGGATCTCATCCAAGTGGCGAAGCACATCGGATTTCGATAACTTCTCCTCGTTTAGCGCTGGACCCGCACTCAAGACTAGGACCTCTTTCTGATAGAGTACAGCGGTGATCGTGGCCCGCCGCCAGGTAACGCGATGTTAGAGAGGGCGAAATGCAAATAATCAAGACAAAGCCAAAAAAATGATTGACAGCCGCTGCACCTCGGACTAGAATCGAACTGAAATATCACTAGAGCGATCTTTGTCGCTCCAAGGAGGAGGTAGTCATGCTCAAACTCGCGAATTGGGCTGGGGGACTTATCTTGGCGCTAGTGCTTGTGAGTTGCGCCTGGAGTCAAGGGCTGTTTGGCACTCTGACAGGCGTGGTTACCGATCCAAGCGGCGCGGTGATTGCAAACGCTAAGGTCACGCTCGCCAACTCCGAGTCCGGTTCTCAGCGCCAGACTACCACCAATAGTGATGGATATTACACATTCGCTTCCGTCCCGGTTGGCACTTATGACCTGACGATCAATGCGCATGGTTTCCAAACCTACCATGTGGCGGGTGTAGGAATCGGCGGTACAGAGAGGGTGAATATCAACGCCTCGCTGCAGCTTGGGGCGACCAGCCAGACGATTGAGGTCTCCGGCGCCCCGGAGCTGGTGACGCCGGTCGATTCCGGTGCTTTGACGAACACGCTGACGGCTCACCAATTGCAAAATTATGTCCAGGTGGGCAGTAATGCGGCGGGATTTATCAAGATCATGCCCGGATTCGGCATCTCGAACGGGACGCAGAATAAGGCCAACTATAACGGCCAGACGATAGGAATCAATGCCAATGGCGATGCCGGCAGCCAGAGCCCCCTCAACAACGCCTTTAGCTACAACGGTCTGCCTGGGAATACGCTGGATATCGTCATTGATGGCGCCCACGTCTCCGATCCCGGATGCAATTGCGACACTCCGGTCAATCCCAACTCCAATTTTATTCAGGAATTCCGGGTCTTAAGCTCCAACTTCGGTGCCGACGCACAGAAGGGGCCGATGGTGATCACTGCCGTCAGCAAGTCCGGCGGGGAGCACTTCCATGGCGAGG
>JBOGMI010000401.1:0-1108 GCA_050746645.1 Bryobacteraceae bacterium
GTGGATTGCAGCCCCAAGATGCTGGCGCAATTTGCAGTCATGGGCAGCGCTTATTCGCGAGTCATTTTTCATATCAAGGAGCCGCGCGTCGGCCTGCTCTCGATCGGCGAAGAAGAGCATAAGGGCAACACCCTGACCCACGAGGCGCGGCCGCTTTTGAAAGCCCTGCCGCATATCCGCTTCATCGGCAATGTCGAGGGCCGCGATCTGTATACCGGAAGAGCCGATGTCGTCGTCTGCGACGGGTTCGTCGGCAATGTGGCGCTGAAGGTCAGCGAAGGACTGGCGGATGTCGTCCGCCAGGGCCTCAAGCGGTCGCTCAAGGCGACTGTGATACGTCAAGTCGGCGCATTTCTCGCTCAGGGAGCTTTCAACGATTTTAAGAAGCGGGTCGACTATTCGGAATACGGTGGCGTCCCGCTGCTCGGCTTGAACGGGCTTTGCGTCATTTGCCATGGCCGCTCCAACGTGAAGGCCATCCGCAATGCGATCCGCCTGGCCAAAGAGTTCGCCGAGGGAAGAATTAACGAGCGCATTGCGAGCGAGCTGGACGGCTCGATCGCGGCGCAAGCGGTGTAGATATGCGTCCTCTGCGGTTGTTGGTGTGCATCGCGTTTTGCGGGCTCGGCCTGGTCTCGGCTTGCAGCGCGAGAGAAGATCCCGTGCACTGGACGCTTGCGCCGGCCAATGGTGTCTCGCGCACGGCTCCTGGCAGCCACGTGTTTCTCGCGCTGAAAGCCTCCATCGCTTCCGGCTGGCACCTTTATTCCCCCACCACCCCCCCGGGCGGCCCGAATCCGACCGAGATCGGCCTCAAACAAAGCCCCGCGATTTCTTCCTACCAGCTTTACCGGCCGAAGCCGATCAGCAAGTTCGATCCCAACTTTCAGTTGGAAACCGAAACGTACACCGGCAGCGCAACATTTCTGATTGATGCGGCGACGGCGAATACAGCCTCGGGCGAAGCGAATATTGCCGCCACGGTCCGCTACCAGGTTTGTTCGGACGTGAAATGCCTCCCTCCGGTGCGCAAGAGCGCCGCGGCCCGGCTGACATTTGCTTCCGGAGCGGCTGTGCCGGCATTTAAACTGCCGAGCGGATATGCGCT
>JBOGMI010000402.1:0-7008 GCA_050746645.1 Bryobacteraceae bacterium
ACAGGTTATTCGCGGCAAGGAGCGAAAAAGTTCGGCAGGAGGCAGTGCGAATTCACGGCCGGCCAAACTCCTCAAACCGTAGGAGCCGCGATTATCGGGCGAAACAGAAGTCTCAGATCAAATTTGAAAGGTTCCGCATCGAAAAAGCGGATGCGCCGGAAATCAGGGTGTTCGGGATTCAAGAGTACATTTCGTTCACCGCTCACAACAGAAGGAACCAGTAGCACCGCCGAACGCACGCTCTTGATCCATTCGTCCCCGATGCTTCTAGTAGCGTCCTGGCGTCGCACCACAAGGGTCTGCCAGTCCGAGGGCAAGTTGCGCTCGTGCACTGAATCACAAAAAACCTCGTCTGGTATTTCCGCCGAACCGAGCACAAATTTGTCCGGCAGGGTATCGGTCAGATGAACGAGCGCCTCCAGCACTGAAAGAGAACGGTTCTCACTCATGTACAGGATGCGGGTGCCTTTCGAATTCCAGCGACCGCCCGCACGCCGTGCTCCTTCTCCATCGTAGGCCGGATACAGAGCGCGACAAAGCCGGCACGCCCGCATCAACCGAGCACACCGTGCTCGATGCGGGTGAGGATATCTTCGACTTCCTGATAGCCTTCGTCGGTTGCGGCAGATTGCAGGGGCGTCCTCCCCTCGAGCGACGGATTGGGCGAACGTAGCCAATGTAGCGCTTTCTCTTGATTCGCGAACACTTCGCCGGCGCGCGCGGAGACTGAAATCACGCGGAATGGCGGCATCGGTTCGGCAGATTCGACGTTTACCGGAGTTCCAGCCATTGCTTTCTTCTCTCCTTACTGTATAGCAGTTATTTTGCCTGGGAGCCGATGCCCAGCAATCCAGTGATCTGATCCCCGACTTGATTGAGAAAGCCGTCGAGGTCGCCTGGTTTGTAGATAAACGCATCGGCGCCGGCTTCGAGCGAATCCTGCCGGTCTTTGGGCGCGACCGAAGAGGTGATGACGGCTTTGGGCGTATGGGCCAGCGCCGGGTTGCCGATGGCGGCGGCGAGCACCGAAAGCGCGTCGCCGCGCGGCAGATTGTAATCGAGCAGCATCAGATCGGGAATCTCGCCGTTTGCCCCAAAGCTCTCCACGGTTCGAATCGCGCAATCCACCGTTTCACAGTGCGTGAGCCGGTACTTGATGCCGCGCGAGCGCAGGCATTCCTCCACCAGCCACACGTCGCCGCGGTTGTCCTCGATCAGCAGGATGTGCCAGGTACTGGCGTTCATCGCGCCCTCTGCGGCAGATCGAAATGAAAGGCCGATCCTTCGCCTAATTTCGATTCCACCCAGATCGTCCCGCCCAGCCGCTCAACAGCGGCCTTGCAGATGGCCAATCCGATTCCGGTACCCGAATATTGTGGTCCGTGCAGGCGTTTGAACACTCCGAAGATGTATTCAAGGTACTGCGGCTCAATGCCGATGCCGTTATCGGCGACCGTGAACCGCCAGCCGCGATCGGCCTGCTCGGCGGAAATGCGAACCTCCAGAGGCTTGTCGGAGCGGTATTTGATCGAATTGCCGATCAGATTTTGGAAAAGCTGAACCAGCAGAATTTCAACCGATTCGATGCTGGGCAGCGATTCGGCAATAACCCTGCCGCCGCATTCGGCAATCTTTCCGCTCAGATTCGAGAGCGCGCTGCGCAGCACGGCATCGCAATCCACCGTGTTCCACGCCGCATCGCCGGATTCGCTGATGTAGATATACTGGCGCAACGCGGAAAGCAAGGTCTGAAGGCGCAAGCCATTGTCTTGCACGCAGCGCAGCATTTCCATTTCCCGGGGTTCGAGTTTTTCCGAAGCGGTCCTGGAGATCCATTCACCATAGGTCAGAACCATGCGCGTGGGCTCTTGCAGATCGTGGCTGGCGGCCCAGGCAAACTGGCGCAGAGCTTCGTTGGAGCGAGTCAGATCGGTGGTGCGTTCGGCGACACGCTTTTCCAGCTCCACATTGATCCGGCGAATGTGTTCCTCGGCTTCCACTTGCTCGGTGGCGTCGCGGATGGCCGTGGTTACCAGCAAGCCTTCGTCGCTTTCGAAGGGACTGGTGGTGATCTCGGCGGGAAAGGAAGAACCGCCGCGTTTCACGGCGGTGAGCCGCGTCTCGGGCGCCGGTGCGCCGTCGAAACGATCCATCGAGCCATTCTCCGGGCTGGTCCAATGCGGAATTAACATCCGGATATTGACGCCGATCAACTCTTCGCGGGCATAACTAAACAGCCAATCGGCTCGCGAATTGGCCAGCCGGATATCTCCTTCCTCGTCGGTGATCACCATGGCATCGGGCGCGGCTTCGAGCACGGCGCGGAACTTCTGCTCGGTGCGCGCCAGAGCTTCGGTGCGGCGCCGCAAGAGCTGCTCGGAACGAAACAGCTCGACAAAAACGGCGACTTTGCTCTGCAGAATTTCCGGGACGATGGGCTTAAACAGGAAATCGACCGCGCCCAGATCGTAGCCGCGGAACAACTGTTCATCGCTGCGATAGCCGGTGAGAAAGAGAATTGGAGTATGCCGGGAGCGCCTGCGGGTGCGGATCAACTCGGCGGTCTCGAAGCCGTCCATTTCCGGCATGCGCACGTCCAGCAGGATGGCCGCGAAATCGTGATCCAGGCAAAGCCGCAGCGCCTCAATGCCGGACCGCGCCAGCACAAGTTCCTGGCGCAGCGGTTCGAGCACGGCCTGAAGCGCCAGCAGGTTGCTCTCATCGTCGTCCGCCAAAAGCAGGCGTACGGCACCCTGGCCCGTGGCCGGCTGAGACCGCGTCTGTCGCAAAACCTGGGTGTTCATCGAAAACACTCGCCGGAAATCACCCGGTTTCTGCCGCCAGTTTGAAGGGCGGGCTTCAGCCCGCGCAGAGCTTTAGCTCCGACCCACTCGTCCTTCATGCCAAATTCTCCTGCTGAACCCGCCGGCTGCGAGCCAGCCACACCCGCATCACGGAAAACAAATGGTCCAGATCCACCGGTTTGGGCACATAATCGGATGCGCCCCCGGCCAGGCATTTTTCGCGATCTCCTTTCATCGCTTTGGCCGTCAGCGCAATCACCGGCAGAGACTCGAATTGCGGCATGCTGCGAAGCTGAAGGGTGGTTTCATAGCCGTCGAGCCCGGGCATCATTACATCCATGAGTACGATATCGATGTCGGGATTTTTTTGCAGAACCTCGATCCCGCCACGGCCATCCTCGGCGTGCAGAACGGTCAAATCTCGCTGCTCCAGCACGCTGGTGAGTGCAAAGATGTTGCGCAGGTCGTCGTCCACTACCAGAACTTTGCGTCCGGCCAGCATGGGGTCGGTTTCGCGCACGCCGGCCAAAATCCGTCTCTTGTCCTCCGCCAGCACATCTTCGGTGCGCTGCAGCAGCAACATGCTTTCCTCGAGTAAACGTTCGAGCGACGGCGCATAGCGCACCAGGCTCGCCCGCGAAATGCGGTGCAGCTCGGCGGCCTGAGCGGAGTTGAGCTTGCGGGCGCCGAAGACAATGCACGGCGGAGCAAAGGGCGCCAGGCGCTGCTGCATCTCTTCGATGAACCCGGCTCCGACACGCGCGGATAGAACCCAGTCCAGGATGATGCCGTCCACACCGGCGTTGGTGACGGTTTCGATCGCCTCGGCGGCCGAGGATGCGTCGAGGAATTCCAAATCGGGCGCGCCGATAAACGACTGCACTTCCTGGCGCAGCGGCTGGCTGTCGGTGACCATTAAAACCTTTCGAGGCCGCGCCTCCATGGAGCGGCGGACGGCCGCGAAAATCTCTTCGATTCCTCCGCCGCCGCGCGCTTTGGGTATGCAGGCGACAGCTCCCAAAATAAAGCCCTCGCGCTCGTTTTCATGCCCCGAGACAACATGCACCGGAATGTGGCGCGTAGCCGGATCGTGCTTGAGGCAGTCGAGCACGGTCCAGCCGCTCATGTCCGGCAGCTTGATATCGAGTGTTACGGCTCCGGGGCGGAACTCGCGAGCCATTTTGATTCCGCTCCCCCCGCGCGAGGCGATCAGAACTTTCAAGCCGTGTTCGCGGGCGGCGTCCGCCAGAATATGCGAGAAAGCCGGATCGTCTTCGACGATCAGCAGCGGCTTTTCGCCCGGTGCGATCCGGTTGCGGTCGTCGTGGAGCGAAGTCTCTTCCTGCTGCACCACGCCGGGCGGAGAGGCCGCGCTCATATCCAGGCTCTGCCGCGGCGGTTCGGAGGTTTGCCGCGCCGCACTCGGTTCCACCGTCTCCAGCTTGTGCGTGGTGGAGATATAACCCTGCGGCAAGTACAAAATGAACGTGCTGCCGCGGCCGGGCGAACTTTGCAGCCGGATTTCCCCGCCCAACATGCGGGCCAGTTCGCGGCTGATGGAAAGCCCCAGCCCGGTGCCGCCGTACTTACGGCTGGTGGTGCCGTCGGCCTGCTGGAAAGCTTCGAAGACGATGCGCTGCTTGTCTCGCGGAATGCCGATGCCGGTGTCCGTTACCGAGAACGCGATGGCGCTCTTCGAACGGCTCAGCACCGGATGCGTCACACTCCAGCCTTCGCCCACCCGCGCCATCTTCAGCCGCACCGAGCCGTGCTGGGTAAATTTCAGCGCGTTCGAAAGCAGATTTTTCAAAACCTGCTGCAGACGTTTGGCATCGGTGCGGATGGCTTCCGTGGCAAGCTGCGGCTCGATATCGATGCCGAATTCCAGGCCCTTGCCGTCTGCTACATGCCGGAAAGTCCGGATGCAGTAGTCTTCCAGGTCGGTGAAGCGCACGTTCCCGACCTCGACGTCCATCTTGCCGGATTCGATCTTGGAGAGATCCAAAATGTCGTTGATCAATGCCAGCAAGTCGGTGCCGGACGAATGGATCGTGCCGGCGAATTTCACCTGCTTGGGGTTCAGGTTGCCGTCCGCGTTGTCGGTGAGCACGCGCGCCAGGATCAGCAGGTTGTTCAACGGCGTGCGCAGCTCGTGCGACATATTGGCCAGAAACTCGCTCTTGTATTTGGAAGTGAGCGCGAGCTGCTCCGCCTTGTCTTCAAGCGCCTGCTTCGCCTGCTCGATTTCGCGGTTCTTGGCTTCCACTTCGGTGTTTTGGTCCGCCAGCAGTTGCGCTTTTTCCTGCAATTGCGCGTTGGTCTTCTGCAATGCCTCGGCGAGCGCCTGGCTCTGCTGCAAAAGCTGCTCGGTGCGCATGGTCGCGGCGATGGTGTTGAGCACGATGCCCATGCTCTCGGTAAGCTGCTCGAGAAAGGCCAGGTGAATGCCGGAGAGCCGCTCGAAGGACGCCAGCTCGACAACCGCCTTCACTTCGCGCTCGAACAGAACCGGCAGCACCACGATCGATGCCGGCGCCGCGGAGCCCAGACCGGAGCCGATACGAATATAATCCTGCGGCACATTCTGCACCAAAATGCGCTGCTTCTGGCTGGCGCATTCGCCGACCAGCCCCTGGCCGAACTGGAAAGACAGCGGAATCCGGTCGCGGTCGTCGCAGGCGTATCCCGCCAGAAATTTAAGCTGTGGCTCCTCGGCGCCGTTTTCCGAAATATAAAAGGCCCCGCGCTGCGCCCCCACCAGCGGCGTCAGCTCCGAAAGCAGAAGCTGCGCCACATTCAGCAGATCCCTCTGGCCCTGAACCATGCGGGTGAATTTGGCCAGATTGGTTTTCAGCCAATTCTGGTCGTTGTTTTTGCGCGTGGTTTCCGCCAGATTGACAATCATCTCGTTGATGTTGTCCTTGAGCGAGGCCACTTCGCCTTCCGCCTGTACGCGGATGGATTGCGTCAAATCGCCTTTGGTGACTGCGGTGGCGACCTCGGCGATGGCGCGCACTTGAGTGGTCAGGTTAGCGGCAAGCTGATTCACGTTGTCGGTTAAATTGCGCCAGATGCCGGCGGCACCGGGCACGCGCGCCTGTCCGCCCAGCTTGCCTTCGATGCCGACTTCTTTCGCCACCGTAGTTACCTGATCGGCAAACGTCGCCAGCGTGTCAATCATGGCGTTGATGGTATCCGCCAGTTCCGCGATCTCGCCCTTGGTTTCGAGAATCAGTTTGCGTTCCAGATCGCCATTGGCGACCGCGGTGACCACTTTCGCGATGCCGCGCACCTGAGTGGTCAGATTCGCTGCCATGGTGTTGACACTGTCGGTCAGATCTTTCCACGTGCCCGCCACGCCGCGGACTTCCGCCTGCCCGCCCAGCTTGCCTTCGGTGCCCACTTCGCGCGCCACGCGCGTCACTTCCGACGCGAACGAGTTGAGCCGGTCCACCATGGTGTTGATGGTGTCCTTCAGTTCGAGAATCTCGCCGCGCACATCGACCGTAATCTTGCGCGAAAGATCGCCCATGGCCACCGCGGTAGTGACCTGCGCGATGTTGCGCACCTGATTGGTCAGGTTCGAGGCCATGGAGTTCACCGATTCGGTCAGATCTTTCCACGTGCCCGCAACGCCTTTGACATCGGCCTGCCCGCCCAACTTGCCTTCGGTGCCCACCTCGCGCGCCACGCGCGTCACTTCCGAAGCGAACGAGCCAAGCTGATCCACCATGATGTTCACGGTATCTTTCAAGGCCAGAATCTCGCCGCGCGCATCCACCGTGATCTTGCGCGAAAGATCGCCGTTGGCCACCGCCGTGGTCACGTCGGCGATGTTGCGCACCTGAGCGGTCAGGTTGTAGCCCATGGAGTTAACCGACTCGGTGAGGTCTTTCCAAGTGCCCGCCACGCCTTTCACGTCGGCCTGGCCGCCTAGCTTGCCTTCCGTACCCACCTCGCGCGCCACGCGCGTCACTTCGGAGGCGAAAGCGTTGAGCTGGTCCACCATCGTGTTCACCGTATCCTTCAACGCCAGAATCTCGCCCCGCGCATCGACACCGATCTTGCGCGAAAGATCGCCCCGCGCCACCGCCGTAGTCACTTCCGCGATGTTGCGCACCTGAGCGGTAAGGTTTCCGGCCATGGAGTTGACCGATTCGGTCAGATCCCTCCAGGTGCCCGCCACGCCTTTGACATCGGCCTG
>JBOGMI010000403.1:0-6366 GCA_050746645.1 Bryobacteraceae bacterium
CTGGATGCGATACCGCGTGGAGCGCCGCAGATCGTCGTCGAAAAGCAGCAGCTCGATTGCTTCACGAATCCGCACCTGCGGCCGCTGCTCGAGATGCTTACGGCCGAGCGATATGTCGTCTACGGCGTCGTGACCGAACTTTGCGTGCGCTGCGCCGCCTTCGGATTGCTCGAAACAGGAGCGCGCGTGGAAATGGTTACCGATGCCATTCAGAGCCTTGATGGACAGGCCGGCGAGGATACGATCCATCGATTTCGTGAGCAAGGCGGCGTGATGAAAACGGTTGCGGAAGTTACTTCGTAAACGTCACGACGTGCTGGCCAGCGGGTAGGAGCACGGCCCCTCCCTCACGGTCGGGGTTCTGTAAGGGGGCGCCGTCGATCTCGACGCAGGAGACCGGCGCGGCGAGGACCGCGATGGCGCGGCTGCGGCTGAAATAGGAGATTTCGGTGGAAGCGCGCGATGCTTCGGCGGATTGAATTTGTCCGTTGAAATCGGCAACGGTAACCGGCGCAGGAGCGCTGCCGGGCGTCAGTGTATGCTTTCCCGCGGGGACGAGGACTTCGTGGGAGTTTTGAATAGGCCACACCCGCCCATCGAGTTTCACCGGGCCATTCCAGGCGATGCGAACCGGACGCAGCGCAGCCACAGCGATCTCATTCGGCCCTTTCTTCACAACTGTGGCCGTAGTTGCGGCGACCGGAAGCAGCCCCAGATCCTGCCTTTCGAGCGAGTGCTCAAAATACAATGCAACGCGGCTGAACGACACTGCGGCCTGATGCACCAGTTCCATTAATTCCACACCGGTCTGCTTTTTGGTGGGATAGACATCCTGGTAACGTTCGACGACGTTGATATCGACGCCGATATTTTTATCGTGCGGCGCGAGTTTGTGGTACTCCTGTGCGAGCTTCGCGTAGCGGCTGGGGCCGAGGCTCCAAAGCGTCGCGGGATCCTCCACAAGCAGAGTGTCGCCTCGCGCTTCGAGTAGCGGCAAAGTGCGCGCGACGTCGGCGCCCAAGGCATCGCGGATGCCCGGCTCGAAGCGGTCGTCGATGTGCGTGAGCACCACATCAAGATAAGGCTTCTGCGCGCGCTCGCGGCCGAGAATGCCGAGCCATTGCGCTTGCATGCGGGTGGTCAGCCCGGCGCGGTAATCCAGAAATTTGCGCAGCCCGGCTGGATCGTTCGCCGCCGAGTAGGGCGACGAGGGATCGAAGAGCAGTTTCGGATCGAAGCCGCCGATGCGCTTAAACTCGGCGCGTACGTTGTCGTCCATGGGCGTGAACCGGGCCGGATCGGAAACGCCTTCGAGCGACTCGAAATACAACTCGGCAAGATTCGCACCATCCCAATCGAAGCGGCTCAACAAGGCCAGCACCTCGCGCGCGGCTGCGCGCCGGCAATCGGGATTCTGCAGATTCATCAGCTTGCGCCAGTCGAGCTGCGCGTCCTGGCCAAGCGCCGTCTTCTCGCGCCACTCGGGATGATCCGCCCAGAATTGATCGCTGACATGCGGCAACTCGAACCACGCGTAAACCAGAATGCCGTTGCGGTGGCAGGCATCGATCAGGCGCTTGAGGAACGCATCCCGAGTCGGATTGGGCTCCATGTTGTGCCATGCTGCGACCTGCAAGGAGGCGATTCCGGCGGTTCTCCAGCGGCGCGCCAAATAGTAAATATCGGTACGGAGGCGATAGGAGGAATCGAAAAACGCCCAAAGATTCACGCTGCGGGCCGGAAACTTCAGTCCGAGATCGGCGAGCGCATTGAGCAGGTACGGATAGCGTTCGTAACCAACGGCTCCCGGAGCGGTCGCCAGCCAGAGAATGGCGCCGTGCGCGGTGGGCCGGCCGGCAATGACCGGAGCGTGCTTCCAGTAATCCGCCGCGAAGATTCGGAAGCCGGAGGGAACCTGGGCAATCGGAATCGTCAGCGGCTTCTCCCAGAAAATCCGCATGCGGGGCGCGTGCTCGTCGCAGATGCGGCGGACCAGCACGGTCTTCGAAGTTTTGTGAATGCCGAAGCTGCGCGCGAGCGGCGATGAGCCTTCGAGAATCACGATATGGTTGTCCGCCAGCGCAGGATCGAAGCGCGCATGCGGGCCGGCGACCAGGATATCGGCGTTGACGTTCGCGGTCTGCGCAATGCCCACAGCGCCGAAAATCTTCGACCACGGCGCCGGGTCCGCTCCTACGGCGTGAAAAGTGGTGGCGCCCGCAACCAGTGGAAGAAGAAACAGGACGAAGCTTTTCATCTCGTCCTTCCAAACCAGAATCCGACGCGAATGTCGTTGTAATAGGAATGCACGCGATAAGACTTGTCGACGTACGGTTCTCCCAAATACTTGCCGCGCAGAAAGGCGATCGAGAACGAGACCCCGCGCGGCAGCCAGGGGAAATGGAATCTCACACCCGGGCCCACTTCCAGCGTGTTGGCCCAGTATTGGCGCTGGACGTCGCGCGTATAGTTCGCGGTCACCAGCGCCTAAAACGACGATTCCGTCCCGAGATAGAAGGTGCGGCCGGCGCGTTGCTGGGCATAGCCGATCCAGTCGCGATCGAAGGCGCGGATATACTCGGCATCTTCAGTGGTCTCGAAGAAAAAACCTCCTTGGGGGCTATCGAGCAGTTTGCCGAAGCCTTTGCCGAAATGCAGGCCGCCGCGATAGTCGGGCGCCGCGCGGCTCTGGTGCGCGGGCATATAAAACACCGCCTCGCCCGCCTCGCCCCAGGCCATGAAATGATGCCAGGTTTTTGAAGCGATGCCGGCCGAGAAGATGGTCGCGCCTTCGGAAAGATATCCGGGGCCGTAAAGTGTCTGGATGTGGCCGCGGACATCGCCGTCGAAGCGCGTCGAAAGATAAACCGAGAAGATCTTGTTCAGGCGCGCCCAGGGGAGCGGAAGCGTGCGCTTCGCCTGCCCATATGCGAAGACGTCGTTCCAGCGTGAGGAATACATCGGCAGCAGCCAGACCGTCGTGTGCGGGAACGATTCCGGGTTCAGATTGCGGTAGGCATGGTCGGCCTGCAGCGCGATCCGCGGATCGGTGGCGCGGCGCGCACGGCCGAACCAATAAGAAGCTTCGCCATCCTGTTTCGCCTCATTGAATGCCCAGCCAAGCTGCAGCATGACGTCCGCGTCGCCCGGATGCTCTTCGTTCGCTTGGAGCAGATACTTGATGGCGTCGCGCGTATAGCCGAGCGCGAGGCTTTTCTCGCCCATAGCTTTGGCATCGATGGCAGGACGCGCCGCGCGAACGGTTTTCAGGTTCGCCGCAGGTTTCTGCAGCGCGTTCAACTGCTTGCGCGACAATTGATCCTTTGGATCGATCGCGAGCACTTGCTGGAACTGCGCGATGGCTTTGGATCTTTGGTGCATGGCCAGATACAGGAAGGCGAGTTCGCGCCGCAAGGCAACGTTGTCCGGATCGAGCTTAAGCGCGGTCAAAAATTCGTAGGGATAAGGATAGTGCGCGTCGAGCCCCACGCGATGAAACTTTTCCAGAGCAAGTTCGGCGGTGCGGGAATCGGTTGATCGGGAGGCGGCGAGCAAGGCGGCGCGAGCTTGTCCCGTCTGCCCCATTTTGCGCCAGACGCGAGCCAGATCGAGAAGCAGCTCCGGCAGCTTCGGTTTCAACTGATAGCAGACCTCATATTGCGCGGCGGCGAGGGTTAATTCGTCGCGGCGCTCGGCGAGCCGCGCCAGTTCCCAATGCGCGCTGTAAGTGGAGACGGCATTAGGATCGGCCGACCGGGCGAGCGCCTGTTTCCAGCGCGCGATGCCTGCCGCCAATGGCCGGTCGATATTTTCGAACGCCTGTTCGGCGGTCGCGCGCGTCTTGGGATTCGCGCTGTGCCGCAGCCGGTCGAAAACACGCCGCGCCTGTACCTTGTAGCGGATCGGTTTGGCCTCGAATGCCAGAAACGCGTATTCAAGCGCGGCTGTGTCGTCATGCGGATCGATGCGCATCGCGGCTGCGAACTGATCGCGCGCGTCCACATCGTCTCCGGCTTTGAGAAGCGTATAAGCCAAATCCTTGTGAGCCGCCGCGTTCTTCGGCTGCTTCGCCAAGCCCTTGCGAAACCAGGCAATGGCCGAGTCGTAATCTTTTTGCGCCAGGGCCCGGTAGGCGCGGTTCAACTCCGCTTCGCCGGGCTTCGGCGCCGGCGCCTCCGCGGCGGTTAAAGTGAGGGCACACGCCACAACCAGGACGCTCAAGTGTCGCACGATTGGAGAAGTTCCGTTGTTGAACTAGTCGGCCAAACCGATGAAATTTCTCCTGAAGGTTGGCAAGTATGCTGGTGGAGAGGAGACTATATGTCGAAAATTGTCGAAGAAGTGACGCAGGCGAACAAACGGTATGCTGCGGAATTTGGCGCTAAGGGAAAACTCCCAGCGCCTCCGGGCCGGCATTTTGCCATTTTGACTTGCATGGATGCGCGGCTCGATCCGGCGAAATTCGCCGGTCTGGCAGAAGGAGACGCTCACGTCCTGCGCAACGCGGGCGGACGTGTAACCGAGGACATGGTTCGTTCCCTGGTGATTTCCTACAAGCTCCTCGGCACGCACGAATGGTTCGTGATTCACCATGCGGGCTGCGGCATGACGCTGTTCACCGACGAGGTCATGCGCAACCTGCTCGCCAGCAGCCTGGAACCCGCCTCGCTCTCCGGCGGGCAGTGGAAGGATACCGGCAAGGGTCCGGGATCGCGCGCGGGCGAGTACATCAACTGGCTGACGGTGCAAGATCAGAAGCAGAGCGTGATCGATGATGTCGAGCAGCTCCGGGCGCACCCGCTTGTGCCCCGCGATATTGCGATCTACGGATACATCTTCGATACCGCGACCGGCCAGCTCAACGAAGTTACTGAAGCCACCAAGCGCGGCGCGGCGGCCGCAGGGCGCTAATTCCTTTTTGCCGCATCATTCCAGCAAAACCGCCACCCAACCGAACATATGGAATACCGGCAACTGGGCCATTCGGGCCTGAAAGTCTCCGCGTTGAGCTTTGGAGCAGGCACCTTCGGCGGCGGCACCGAGTTTTTTCGCGCCTGGGGCGAGACCGATATCAGCGAGGCGAAAAAGCTGATCGATATCTGCCTCGAAGCAGGCGTCAATCTATTCGATACCGCGGATATTTACTCAAACGGGCTTTCGGAAGAAATTCTCGGCAAGGCGATCCAAGGGAAGCGCGACCAATTGTTGATTTCCACCAAGGCCAGTTTCCGCCTCGGGAAAGGACCGAATGACGTCGGCTCGTCACGCTATCATGTCATCCGCTCATGCGAAGACAGCCTGCGGCGCCTCAACACGGATCGTATCGATATCTACCACATGCACGGCTTCGATGCGATCACTCCGATCGAGGAAACGCTCTCGACGCTGGACACGCTGGTGAAGAGCGGCAAGGTCCGGTACATCGCCTGCTCCAATTTTTCCGGCTGGCATCTGATGAAGTCGCTTGCGGTTGCCGAAAGATACGGCTGGGCGCGCTACGTGGGCCACCAGGTTTACTATTCGGTCGCCGGCCGCGAATACGAATGGGAACTGATGCCGCTCGGCTTGGAGGAGAAAGTCGGTGCTCTGATCTGGAGTCCGCTCGGATGGGGCCGGCTTACCGGCAAGATCCGGCGCGGCGCAAAGTTACCCGAGGTCAGCCGCTTGCATAAGACCGCTGGCGCAGGACCGCAGATAGCGGACGAATATCTTTACAAGGTTGTGGACGCGCTCGACGAAGTGGCGCAAGAAACCGGGAAGACCATCCCTCAAATCGCATTGAATTGGCTGCTGCAGCGCCCGACTGTGGCGACCGTCATCGTCGGCGCGCGCAATGAAGAACAGTTACGGCAAAACCTCGGCGCGTCGGGTTGGAAGCTTACAGCCGGCCAGATGAAAAAGCTGGACGACGCCAGCGCCGTGCAAAAGGCATATCCCTACTGGCACCAAGCTCAATTCGAACGCAACCCGCCGCCGGTCGAATGATCCGCAGGTCCGGCTCAGTTTCAGCGCCAACGACTTAGGAAGATACAGCGGAGGGCGCTGCGGCGGCGGGAAAGGCCTGGTCGAGAGAAGAAATATCGAAATCAGGGGGCAGCATTTTGGCGATGGCGTCGCCAAGCTTCATTTCTTCGCGCTGTTTGCGCAGATTGGCGGTCGCTATCTGGACGGCGTGCTTTTCGGCTTTGCGGGATTCTTCGGCCTCAGCACGTTTTTGCGAAGCAAAGCCAATTTCAGCTAACTGCCTTGCTTTCTTGCGTTTCTGGAACTCGGCCGAGGCGCGCTGGTAGGCGCGGTCCTGGGCGGCGTGGTAGCGAACGTAACATTCGAGCTCGCGAGGGTCGAGACTGACCGGGATGCCGCCGA
>JBOGMI010000404.1:0-21029 GCA_050746645.1 Bryobacteraceae bacterium
GGCAATCAGCAAAGCCGGCGGATTGCAGGAATTCGCCAATCGCAAGCATATCTATGTCTTACGCGGAGATAAACGCATCAAATTCAATTACAAACAGGTGCTGAAAGGCAAAAACATGAGCCAGGACCTTAGGCTTAAGCCCGGGGACCACGTGGTCGTTCCGTAGGGAAGACAGGAAAGTAAGGGAAACTACACTATGCTCGACCGGCTCTCTGTGCCTCGCCGTGCACTGGATTTTGAAGATTACGTCGATATCCTGCGGCGCAATCTCGGATGGATACTCGGCCCCATTCTGTTAGGACTTGTGGTTTCCACCGTCATTGCCTACAGCATGGAAGATACCTTCGTCTCCTCGGCGATGCTGCGCATTGTTCCGCAGCAGATCTCGCAAAAACTGGTCCAGAACGTGACCAGCCAGGAGCTTTCGGACCACATCGCGGCCATGGCCCAGACGATCAAAAGCCGCAATACGCTCAAGAACCTGATCACGGCCCATCATCTCTACCAAAAAGAATTGAAGGGCGAACCGGTGGACGACGTGCTGGGCGAAATGAGCAGCGCTATTGAGATCCGGCCGGTTTCCGGAGTTCTGAACGTTTCCGGCCAGACGCTTCCGGCATTACAGGTGTCGTTCTCCTATCGCAACAAATACAAAGCGCAGGCGGTTACCAGCGATATCGTGACGCGATTCATGAACCAAAATACTCAAGAAGCGAACGCCCTGACCGATTCGACAACGGAATTCATCCAGGACCGATTCAAGAGTGCGAAACAGCAACTGAACCAGGTCGAGCAGAAGCTGGCCGACTATAGTCAGAAGCACATAGGCCAGCTTCCCGACGATATGCAGTTGAACATGTCGCAGATGAATGCGCTAGAGAGCCAGCTCGGCTCTCTCAATGCGGCGCTTACCAATAACCACGAGCAGTACATGATGCTCGAATCGAATCTGGCAAGTGCCCAGGACCGTTTGAACGCCATTCAATCGCCTGCGGAGCAAAAGCACGATCAACATCTGGCGCAAATGGGCCAGGAAATTCAGCAGCTCCAGGCCACGATTGCGTCCATGAAGAACCGCTTTACGGAACAGTATCCGGATCTGCAGGCCGCCGAGCAACAGCTTGCGTTGCTGCAGAAACAGCGCAAGCACTACGCCCAGCAGAAGGCATCCGATAGCCATGCGGACGGCGACTCGGATGTGTCGCAAGCCCGGCTGGGTGCGCGTGCCCAAGTGAATTCCATCCAGACGCAATTGAAGGCAAACGCGATCAACAAGAAGATTATTGAAAATCATATTCAAGATACCAGAAACGCACTGGGGGCCTATCAGAACCGGCTGGCCGGGATTCCCGCGGGCGAAAGGGAATATTCCAATTTGATTCACCAGCGCGACCTGGATCAGCAGCATTACAACGATCTCCAGCAAAAGCTCAACTTGGCGGAGGCCTCGAGCGCACTGCAACAGCGCAATCAGGGCCAGTCGCTGGAACTCATCGATTCGGCTTCACTGCCGGACAAGCCGACCCAGCCCAATCGCGAAAAAATCATTCCGATCGGCGCCGTGGCAGGGTTATTCATCGGCCTCGTTCTGGTGGCCATCCGGGAAATCAAAGACACTTCGCTGAAGAACCTGAAAGATGCCCGGCTGTACACGCAGTTGCCGATTCTGGGTAGTGTCCCTCTGCTGGAAAACGATTTGGTCGTCCAGCGCCGCAAACAGGTCATGTGGGTGGGCTGGGCGACCGCCACGCTTGCAGGTGTGGCGATCATCGCCGGTTCGGTCGCTCACTATTACTTGAGTAAGGCGTAAACCCATGAGTCGAGTCCATGACGCGCTGCGAAAAGCGGCACAGGAACGGGGCCCGGAAGCTCCCAAGACCCCTCGCCGGGCGGAGGCGCATACACCTAGCGACGGGAATGTTCCGCCGGTCTCCAGGCCGGTGTATTCGCCGCCCCCCGCTCCGGCAGAGCATTTGGAATCGTCGATTGTGGCCGTCCAGGTAGATGCCGACGACCTCGAAAACATGGAAGAGGCGATTCGCGGCGCCCGCGAGTTTCCCTACCACCCCCTGAACGAAGCGCTGCTGGTGGATGTCAGTAATCCGCGCGAAGCGCCCGCCGAAGAGTTCCGCTCTCTGCGGACCCGTCTCAATCATTTGCAAACGCTGCAGCCCTTGCGGGCGCTTGTCGTCACCAGCGCCTCCCCCGCCGAAGGAAAATCTTTCACCGCCATGAACCTGGCGGTCGCTCAGGCTCAGCTTGCCGATAAGCGAGTACTGCTCGCCGACTTCGATTTTCGCCGCCCGTTCGTAGACAAGGCCTTTCAGGTCGACATGTCGCCGGGCATTACCGAATACCTTCAGGGCAAAGCCCGTATCAGCGAGATTATCCGCCGCATCGCCGGCACCAATCTGTATCTGATGACCGGAGGCGAGGCGGTTCCGAACCCGTTGGAGCTGCTGAATCTTAAAGAGTGCCGCGCGCTCATCGAAGCCTTGCGCGCGCATTTCGATTGGGTCATCCTGGACAGCCCGCCGTTGCTGTTTGCGGCCGACGGCAATCTGCTCGCGACCATGTGCGACGGGACGATCCTCGTGGTACGTATCGGAGCGACCACCTTCGACGCGGTCACGCGAGCCATGCAATCGTTGTGCGAAAACAACGTACTAGGCGTCGTCGTCAACGGAGCGCGCCGCGGCGAGCTTTACAGCAAATACAGCTACTACCACGACTACTATTCGCCGGAGGCCCAGAAGCAGACCGGAGCCGACGAAGAGGAACAAGAAGAAGAAGCCATCTCTCCCTCTGAGCGGGGCAGATGATGCCGAAGTCGTCGGTCATCAGTTCTCAGTTAGCTGCCTGAAGCTGACAAGTCACAACTGAGAACTGAAAACTGAAAACTCAATTCCCGCCACCTTATCCTGCCGCACCTAACTCCGCGCGAATCGCATCCGCGATCCGCCCGGTCCATTTCTCCACACTTTCGTGAGTTTCGGCTTCGATCATCACGCGTGCAAGCGGCTCGGTCCCCGAAAAGCGCACGACAACGCGGCCGGTTCCGGCGAATTCGAGTTCGGCCGCCTGAATTTCGGCCTGCACGTTTTCCAGCTCCGCGAGAGGCCGTTTATGCTTCACGCGGACGTTGATCAATTTTTGGGGAAAGGTCTTGACCGTGGCCGCCAACTGTTCCAAGCTCTCGCCCGAATCCCGGACGATCTCGAGCACGCGGATCGCCGTGAGCAGCCCGTCGCCCGTGGTGGCGTATTCGGAAAAAATAATATGGCCGGATTGCTCGCCGCCCAAAACCGCCCCTCGCCGCAGCATCTCTTCGAGCACATATTTATCGCCCACCGGGGTTCGAACCATCGAGATACCCTCCGCCGCGAGCGCTTTCTCCAGCCCCAGGTTCGACATGACGGTGGCGACGACGAGATTGCCCGCCAGTCTTCCCTCGCGCTTGAGCGCCGCAGCCGCCATATACAGCACGGCATCGCCATCCACAATGCCGCCGTTCCCGGCAACAAACAACGCGCGGTCCGCATCGCCATCGAACGCCACGCCCAGATCGGCGCCGGTTTCGCGCACCCGTCGCTGCAAACCTTCTAAATGGAGCGAGCCGCAATTCAAATTGATGTTGCGGCCGTTGGGCGAACACGCCAGGCAGTCGACGCGTGTGCCCAGCCGATCGAAAAGCGCAGGTGCGATCTCGGTGGCTGCGCCGTTTGCGCAATCCACCACGATGTCAAAAGGAAGCGCGCCCGCAATCGTCTCCGCGAGATAGTCCGTGTAGAGCCGATCGAGCGTGGGGTCCGCTTCGAGGTTGGCCGGCCGCGCGGGTGCGTTCTTGCCGAGCCAATCGCCCATCAGAGCTTCGATCCCGGCTTCCACCGTGTCCGGCAACTTGTAGCCGGCATGCCCAATGACCTTGAGACCATTGTCCTGGTACGGGTTGTGCGACGCCGAGATCATCACGCCGGCGATAAAGCTTCCGGTCCTGGTGAGGTAAGCGATGCCGGGCGTGGTGATCACCCCGGCGAAGCGCGCCGCCACTCCTACGCGCTTCAGCCCGCCCGCCACCTGCGCTGCCAGCCAGGGCCCGCTTTCGCGCGTGTCCATCCCGATCAGCACCTCGGGATCGTCTCCGGGTTTCGAATCGCGTGCCCACTTACCCAGCGCGACCCCGAGCGCGTGCGCGGTACGCCCGTCCAGCGGCGGCTCACCGGCAACGCCTCGGATGCCGTCGGTTCCAAAGAGATGTCTGGACAATTCGCTCCCCCAAAGGGCCAAATTCTCATCTTAGCGGCTAACCGCCGCGTTTCCAAAGGCTAGAATCGAGGAGGGAAAAGGATGAATATTTCGGTCAAGAGCGAATACGCCTTAAAAGCGGTTTTCGATCTTGCCTCGCAATATACCGCTTCCTACAACGGATCCCCCTCCATGACACCAGTGAAAATCGCCGATATCGCCCGGCGCCAGAAGATCCCGCAAAAGTTTTTGGAATTGATTTTGGCCGGCCTGAAGCAGAGCGGCTTTGTCGATTCGCGCCGCGGCGCCGAAGGAGGTTACCTGCTGGCCCGAGCGCCCGATTCGATCACCATTGGCGAAGTGCTGCGCAGCGTCGAAAACGTCAAAGGCGGATCCCGGCCGCAAACGGGCGATCCGTTTTCCGAAATCTGGGAGCGCGTCGATCAAGCCGTTTCCGACGTGCTCGATCGAACCACGTTCGGCGAGCTGGCGCGCCAGTGGCGCGAGCGGCACACGCAATACGTCGCTAACTGGGATATTTAAAAGGAAGCTTTGATTTTTCAGGATAATTCATACAGCATCGGCCGCACTCCGCTCGTGAAACTGAATCGCGTGACGGATGGCGCCAAAGCCACAGTGCTGGCCAAAATTGAAGGGCGCAATCCCTCGTTCTCGGTCAAGTGCCGCATCGGCGCTTCAATGGTTTGGGATGCCGAACGGCGCGGCGTGCTCAAGCCCGGCATGGAGATCGTCGAAGCGACCAGCGGCAACACCGGTATCGCGCTGGCTTACGTCGGCGCGGCGCGCGGCTATGCGGTCACGCTGATGATGCCCGACACCATGAGTATCGAGCGCAGAAGAGTCCTGAAGGTTTTTGGCGCGAACCTGGTGTTGACCGATGGCGCTCTCGGCATGGCCGCCGCCATCGTGAAAGCGGAAGAACTCCTAGCCTCCGATCCGAAACGCTATTTCATACCTCAGCAGTTCGTCAACCCGGCAAACCCGCGCATCCATTTCGAAACCACCGGGCCGGAGATTTGGAACGACACCGATGGAAAGGTCGATGTCTTCGTAGCCGGCGTCGGCACCGGCGGGACCATCACGGGCGTCTCGCGGTTTCTTAAGAAGGAGAAGAGACATCCCGCCGTCACGGTCGCGGTCGAGCCCAGCACCAGCCCCGTGATCACGCAGGTACTGCGCCGCGAGCCGCTGCGGCCCGGACCCCACAAAATTCAGGGCATCGGAGCAGGATTTATTCCCGAAACCCTCGATCTTTCCGTGATCGACCGCGTCGAACAAGTAACCAGCGAAGAGGCGCTCGAAATGGCGCGCCGCCTGGCCAAAGAAGAAGGGTTGGCGAGCGGCATCTCCTGCGGCGCAGCCACCGCCGCCGCGGTGCGCATAGCAAAAGAACCCGAAATGGAGAAGAAAACCATCGTCGTGATTCATCCCGACGCCGCCGAACGCTATCTCAGCACGCCGCTGTTCGAGGGCATGTTTGACTAGCATTGTGAAAATCCGGAGGGCGGGTTTTAGCCCGCTCGGAGTTCTAGCTCCGATGCGCGGGGTTGAAGCCCCACGCGGGCTAAAAACCGCCCTCCACGTGGCTTGTCTGTTTGCCGCCTGTGTCGCTGTGTTGACCGCCGGTCAGCCCTGGAAAAAGAATCCCGCCAAATGGAGCAAAGCCGATGCCCAGCGCATCCTTAACGCCTCGCCCTGGGCCAAGCGTGTCCAGGTCCAATTTCCCAAGCCGGAGAGGATTTCCCGGCCAATGCCGCTGCCGGGTCCGGCGCAGGCGGGCCTGGGCTCGCGCGGAAATCCCACCAGCACGAACTGGGATCCTGTCGAGAAGAACCCGAAAAACCTGCCCGGCGTGCCGGAACTTTCGGTACTCGTGCGCTGGGCGAGCGCGCTGCCGGTGCGGAAAGCATTAGATCGATTGGACCATCCTCTTGTGTCCAGTGCCAATCCGGAGGATGTACAAGCTAGCTATATCATCGAGGTCATCGGCTTAGTGCCCGCCGGCAGTTACAATTCCGAGGGCAGGCTTCCGTCCCGGCCTACAACAAGTGCGAGCCGGAAGCCGGTCACGAACAAGCGCAACCCCGAACCAATGATCGAAGGTTTGATGGCGGATTCCATCCTGGTCACGGGTTCGCACTTGGCGATCCGCCCCGTAAACGTCCGCCTCGACGCGGCCACCGGAGTCTTGCAGTTCTTCTTTCCGCGCGACAAGCCGATCGTTCTCACCGACCAGGAAGCAATCTTTCAGACCAAATTCGGCATTATGAAAGTCAAGAAACGCTTCCGGCTGAAAGATATGGTGGTTCGCGGGAAACTGGAGCTTTAATCAGCCGCCTGCGAACAATCACCATTAAACCGGCTACAATCGCTCCAAAGATGAGAAGCCCTGCCGCCCCCGGCTCCGGCACTTCGCTGACATCTACTGGATTCCCCGCTCCGTCGGTGAACAGGAACTTGAAAGTTGTGGTCCCAGAAAGCTCCGAGAGCGGGTTATTAGCGTCTACGAAAGCGTAAAAGTTCTCGCTCATGCGAAAGTCCAGGATCGAACCCATTTGGAAGGGAGTGCTAAGATGGGCTAGGCCAAAATACAGGGGGAACACGCCGTAGCAGGAGGGATAAGAACAACTCGCGGAAAATCCGCCCAGATCGAGGCCAAGCCCGCCATGCTCTTCTCCCCCCGGATCGATGGAACCCAGGCTCTCGACGAGCACTTCGGCGAGTCCGGTGCCGCTGCCTTCAGTTTGAAGAGACAAGTCAATACTTCCGGCTGTCGTGAAGTTTCCTTGAGCAAACTGTAAAAGCGGGAACCCATATTCCTGGATCTCGCCACTCTGCCTGAACGAGACTATTAACGCATTCCCACTGATTCCGTAACCCGCGTAGCTGCTTGCCACGGCGGTTCCACTAAGCGTGGGCACGGATTCTTGCTCGACATTGCAACTATGGGTATCCGAAACTGTAGCCTGGCCATACAAACTGCAGCTCACCGACGTCGTGATTGTCGCGCCGCAAAGAACCGTGCAACACCCCATTGCGGCAAGCAGGATTGCCGACGCATACATGATCCGCATCTAGGGTAGTGTACACGACAATTTCGGTTGTGTACAGTAACAGAATTGTCCAATACAAGATGATCCTGAAGCGGCGGTTGATTCCAGCACAAGACGATCCTGAAAATGTAAGCTTGGGTGCCGGCGTGCTGCGGCCGGATGCAAGTACGCATGCAGAACGCCGAAGCTCTGAGCGCGGAGCAAATCAGCGAGTTTTTGAAAGGCAGCCAGGGGATCGAGTTCGCCGGGCAGAGCCGGGCGGAGATTTACGCCTGGACCGAGCGGATGCTGGTAGCGCAGGAGTATCGCAGGCAGGGCAAGAAGCGGCGCGGCGCGGTTCGCGCCTATCTGGCCAAAGTGACGGGGCTGAGTCTGCCGCAGATCACACGCCTGATTCGGCAGTACGTGCGCACGGGGAGAGTGCAAGCACAGCCGTCCAGGCGACGGCGCTTTCCGCAGAAATACAGCGCCGAAGACGTGCGGCTGCTGGCGGAAGTGGACCGGGCACACGAACGGCTGAGCGGGCCGGCGACGCGGCGCATTTTGCAACGCGAGCACCAGGAATTCGGCAAGCAGGAATTCGCACGTCTGGCGCAAATCTCGGTCTCGCACTTGTACAACCTGCGCGGGAGCGTGGCGTACCGCAAACAGGCGGGCGTGTTCGAGCCCACGCGGCCGAGTGCGGTGTCGATTGGGGAGCGGCGCAAGCCGGACCCGCAAGGGCGGCCGGGGTACCTGCGGGTGGACACGGTGCATCAGGGCGACTGGGACGGCGCCAAAGGGGTGTACCACATCAATGCCGTGGATACGGTCACGCAGTGGCAAGTGGTGGGCTGCGCCGGCAAAATCGGCGAGCATTTTTTAAAGCCGGTACTGGAAGCGATTCTGCACCAGTTTCCGTTCCGGGTGCTGGGTTTTCATTCCGACAACGGCTCGGAGTTCGTCAATCGCACGGTGGCCCGGTTGCTCGGCAAGCTGCTGATCGAATTCACCAAAAGCCGCGCCAACCGGACGCAGGACAATGCGCTGGTGGAGGGCAAGAACGGAGCCATTATCCGCAAGCACATTGGCTACGGGCATATCGCCGGCGAGCATGCCGAAGCGCTGCAGAAGTTCTACACCGCGCAGTTGAATCCGTATCTGAACTATCACCGCCCGTGCGGGTTCGCGACGCTGAGCTTCGATGCGCGAGGCAAACGGCGGCGGCGCTACCGGGCCGAGGACTACGCCACGCCGTTCGAAAAGCTGCAGTCGTTGCCGGATGCCGCCAACTATCTCAAGCCGGGAATCGGCTTCGCGCAATTGCAGGTGTTCGCCGGGAAGCTGAGCGACACCGAGTGTGCGCAGAAACTGACCGCCGCCAAGACCCTGTTGTTGCGCCGGTGCAAATCCGAGTCGCCGATCCCACCGCGCTTTCTCTGAAGCTGGCCGCAACAGGCTGTGGAAGTGCCGGGCCCGTGGAAAGAGTGGAAAAGCAAAAGCAGCTTTCCCACTCTTTCCACCGCCCCTTGGAAATCTCGCCAAAACCGCGAGATTTCCACACTCCCACAGCCTGGCTTCGCCCCGGATGGAAAAGTGGAAAACCAAAACCAGGTTTCCCACTTTCCCACGCGGGGCTCGCGACGACAACCCTTGTTTCTTCACTAAAAACCAAGAAAGGAAACCGGCTGCACAACCGCCTCCCCATCCCCGGTTTTCAGGATCACTCTGTATTGGAAACGGATCTAGTTTTCAGGATCATTCTTGGATTGGAAAATGCTCCTCAGCCTTAGGGCTGCTATACTCTCTTTGTTTCCGGCCCGCTGGAGTGGCGGAACTGGCAGACGCACGGGACTCAAAATCCCGCGGAGTTCACTCTCCATGTGGGTTCGACCCCCACCTCCAGCACCATAAAAACGAAAGTGCTTAGCGCGGCCTCCGAAACCATTTCCTGCCTTTTCCGAATCGACCGGTTTCGCCCTTCTTTTTGTTACACTGCCCCTTATAGTGAAAACCGCTCTCATCACAGGCATCACCGGCCAGGACGGAAGCTATCTGGCCGAGTACCTTCTGAAACAGGGCTACGAGATCCACGGCCTCGTGCGGCGGGTCGCGCTGGAGCAGCCGGATCTACGGCTGGGGCGTATCGCGCACGTCCGCAAGAGCATCGTTCTGCATCCCGCTACGCTCGAAAGCTATCCCAGCCTGTTTCACATCTTCAGCCGCCACCGCTTTGACGAGTGCTATCACCTGGCGGCGCAAAGTTTCGTCGCGGAGAGCTTCGAAGACGGCTTCTCCACCATGAACACCAATTCCAACGGGACGCATTATGTGCTCGCGGCGCTGCACCAGCTCCAGCCCGAGTGCAAGTTTTACTTCGCCGGGTCGAGCGAGATGTTCGGCAAAGTCCGCGAAACGCCCCAGACCGAATCCACGCCGTTCCATCCGCGCAGCCCCTACGGAATCAGCAAGGTCACTGGGTATTATCTCAGCCTGAACTTCCGCGAAGCCTACGGAATGTACTGCTCCAATGGAATCCTCTTCAACCACGAGAGCCCCCGCCGGGGTTTCGAGTTTGTCTCCCGCAAGATCACGCATACCGTGGCGCGTATTAAGCTGGGTCTCGCCACCGAACTGCGCCTCGGCAACCTGGAAGCGCGGCGCGATTGGGGCCACGCCGCCGATTACGTCCGCGCGATGCACCTGATGCTGCAGCAGCCCGAATCCGGCGATTATGTCGTCGCTACCGGAGAAACGCACTCGGTGCGTAATTTCTGCGAGCTGGCCTTCGGCGAGGCGGGGCTGGATTATCGCGAGTTCGTGCGTGAAGATCCGCAGTTTTACCGCCCTGCCGAAGTCGATCTGCTGATCGGCGATGCTTCGCGCGCGCACCGGGTGCTCGGCTGGCGTCCTACGTACGCTTTCTCCCAGTTGGTTCGCGAAATGGTGGCCAACGATCTGGAATTGCAGCAGGCGGAAGCTCGCCGCGCGTCTGCTGCTAGGCATCCCACCCTGGCCTAAACGCGGCGCGCATGCGGCAAAAATGTTGCATAATCGTGCGTTTAGCGACACTACGGACCGTGGCGGCTTTCCGCGGCTTTGCCCGTGCGAAACTCAGAGCGATAAAAGCATCTATCTAAATGGAGGTGGAAATGGCGGGCGCGCCTCAGCATCAGACCGAAAAGCCGGAACAGCAAACGGAAAATATCTGGATTAGCCAGCCGCAAGGCCTCTCCAACTGCTATTCGGACGCCAACGGCCGGTTTGCAATCATCGCAGCCGGCAGTACGGATGCGCACGAATACCTGAAGCTGGATGCCTATTCCGCCGCTAAGGCCTTCATCGATGGCAAGTATGCCATTCGCGGCGATGTTTTCGCGGCAATTCGCTTCTTTCTGGGCCAGCCTCACGACAAATTTCGCGCCGCGCTGTTCACCGTGCTGGCTCGCCTGGAGCGAGTGAGGATCGGCCTTTTTGCCGGCCGGCGGCGCAAGGCCAAGCGCGATATCGGTTTTCATTACAACCGCTCCAACGAGTTCTACCGCCAGTTTCTCGATTCGCACATGATGTATTCGGCGGCGCATTTCGGCGATCCGGCGATGTCGCTCGAAGATGCCCAGCGGGAAAAGCTCGATCGCATTTGTCAGGACTTGCGGCTGCGGCGCGGCGACCGCTTCCTCGATGTCGGCTGCGGATGGGGCGGTCTGGTGGTCCACGCCGCGGAAAATTTCGGCGTGAATGCTTTCGGCTGCACTCTGGCCCGCGAGCAATTGGAGGCCGCGCGCCAATCCGTCGAAACCCGCGGGCTCGCCGGGCGTGTCACGGTCGATCTTCGCGATTACCGCGATCTCAAGGGTCAGTTCGACAAAATCGCCTCGGTCGGCATGTTCGAGCATGTCGGCCGCAAGCGTCTGCGCGGCTATTTCGAAACCGTGCACCGGCTGCTCGAAAAGGACGGCCTGTTTTTGAACCGCGGCGTGGTGCGTCCGCCCGGCGGCCACGATGGACCCGACACCTTCTTCATCCAAAAACATGTTTTCCCCGGTGGCGAACTCGTGCATCTCCACGACGTCGTGCGTGAAGGCGAGCGCGCCGGTTTTGAGGTTATTGGAATCGAAGACCTCCGCCTGCACTACGCGCTGACCTGCCGCGAATGGGTGAAGAATCTGGAGCGAAATGTGGAGGCGTGCAAATCGATCGCCGGCGAACGAACCTACCGAACTTGGCTTCTCTATCTTGCGGCCTCCGCGGTCGGCTTTGAAGAAGACCGCATTAGCTGCGCCCAGGTGCTGTTCGCAAAACGGTGACCCCCGGCATTTCCGGCGGAATACCTCCTGGCGAGCGGACACCCGCGATTGTGCTACCCTGAAGGCAGTAAAAAATCGAGATTAAGGTAAAGACGAGGAGTATCGTTTTCTAGCATGGCCCTGGCGGTGCAGCAAAAGTCGGAGATTATCGGCAAGTACCGGACGCATAAGAGTGATTCCGGTTCGCCAGAGGTGCAGATTGCGCTCATGAGCCAGCGTATTTTATCGCTGACCGAGCACATGAAACTGCACAAAAAAGACCATCATTCGCGGCGCGGGCTGCTGACCCTGGTGGCCCGGCGGCGCAGGCTGATCAAATATCTGAAAGATCGCTCTCCGGAGCGCTATCAGGCGCTGATTCACAGCCTGGGCATCCGGCGCTAGCAAACGATATCCGCGCAGCGCCGCCCCGGTGGGCGGCTATCCTTCGCAATTCTAAGTCCTCACTTAATCCCAGTTAAATTGGGAATCATTCATGTCACATACAGTTGAGATCGACCTGCACGGGTCGAAGGTCTCGCTTGAGACCGGCAAACTTGCCAAACAGGCCCACGGGGCTGTTATCGTGCGCTCTGGAGAAGCGGTGGTGTTAGTCTCCGCATGCTCGGCGGAAAAGCCGAAGCCCGGAGCCGCATTTTTTCCCCTCACCGTCGATTACCGCGAATACACCTACGCCGCGGGCAAGTTTCCGGGAGGCTTTATTAAACGCGAGGGCCGTCCCTCTGAGAAAGAAATTCTAACCTGCCGGTTGATCGACCGGCCGGTCCGGCCGCTGTTTCCGGAGGGCTATAGCCACGAAACGCAGATCATCGCCATGGTGATGTCGGCCGATCCCGAACGCGACCCGAGCGTGCTCGCTATTGTCGGGGCCGGCGCCGCTCTCGCCATCTCCGATATTCCGTTCCACCATGTGCTGGGTGGGGTGCGCGTGGGGCTGGTGAACGGAACGTTTCGCGCCAACCCCAGCTACCAGGAAACTAAGGATGCGCGCCTCAACATTGTGGTCGCGGGCACTGACGAAGGCATTGTCATGGTCGAAGCCGGCGCGAACGAAGCCACCGAAGCCGAAGTGCTGGAGGCGATCGAATTTGGACACGACTGCTGCAAGAAGATCGTTGCGGGTATTCGCGAGCTGGTGAAGCTTACCGGAAAACCGAAGCGCGAATATGTTTCACCAGCGCTGAACGAAGCCATGCTGGCTAAGATTTCCGGCGCGGTTCGCGCCGAACTGACCGATGCGCTGAACACGAAAAAATACGGCAAGACCGACAGCCATCATCGCGTGGATGCGGCGAAGGAAAAGGCGATCGCGCTCTTCACCGACGAAGCCGAGCAGGCTGGAGCCGCAAAATTATTCGATCATTTGAAAGAGCGCATCTTCCGCGACGAGATGCTGAAGGACCGCCGCCGTCCCGACGGCCGCGCCTTCGACGAGATTCGTCCCATCTGGTGCGAGGTGGGCGCGCTGCCCCGCACCCACGGCTCGGCCATCTTCACCCGCGGCGAAACCCAGGCCATGGTCAGCACCACGCTCGGCACCAAAGACGACGAACAGCGCATCGAGATGTTCGACTCCAGCCAAACCTCCAAGCGCTTCATGCTGCACTATAATTTCCCGCCCTTTAGCGTGGGCGAGGTGGGCTTTATGCGCGGCGCGGGACGGCGCGAAATCGGCCATGGCGCGCTTGCCGAGCGGGCGCTTTCGCCGATGATTCCAAGCGAAGTCGATTTCCCCTACACCTTGCGCGTCGTCAGCGACATCTTGGAATCGAATGGCTCCAGTTCCATGGCGAGCGTCTGCGGCGGGGCTCTCAGCTTGATGGATGCTGGCGTGCCGATGAAGGCTCCGGTTGCAGGCATCGCCATGGGCCTTGTCATCGAGGGCGATCGCTATGCGGTCTTGACCGATATCGCCGGCGCCGAAGACCATTACGGCGACATGGATTTCAAAGTCGCGGGGACCAGGAACGGCATCACCGCCCTGCAGATGGACATTAAGGTCACCAACGTGACCACGCACATCATGCGTGAGGCGCTGGAGCAGGCGCGGCGCGGCCGGTTGGAGATTCTGGGCAAGATGCTCGCCACGCTGGAGGCCCCGCGTGCCGAGTTGTCTCCCTATGCTCCGCGTATTTATACGACTAAAATTCCAACCGACAAAATTCGCGAGCTGATCGGCCCCGGCGGCAAGGTCATCAAGGGCATCATCGAGCAAACCGGCGTCAAGATCGACGTCACTGACGATGGCACCGTGAATATCTTCGCCTCCGACGGCGACTCGGCGGCTCGCGCGCTCCAAATGGTGGCCGACATCGCCGCCGTTGCCGAGGTGGGCAAGACCTATCTGGGCAAGGTCGTGCGGATCGCCGATTTCGGGGCGTTTGTCGAGATTTTCCCCGGCACCGATGGCCTGCTGCACATCAGCGAGATATCGGAAAGCCGCATCAAGAACGTCCGCGACGAGCTCAAAGAGGGCGATCAGATCCTGGTGAAAGTACTGGCGCTTGAAGGCAACAAGATCAAGCTCAGCCGGAAAGCGATTTTGAAAGAACAGCGTGAAAAATTGAAGGCATCTGCCGATAAGCAGTAGGTAGTTCACTGTTCATCTGGTATTGAAACCTCCTCCGGGCGGCTCGACAAGGGCCGCCCCTTTTTTGTTTTCCGCGAAATGTTTGCCTCCCCGGCGCCTTCAGACAGTTGGAAGGAGAGATTACAGATATGAATTGGGATCAAGTGGCAGGCAATTGGAAGCAGATGAAAGGATCGTTGAAACAGCGTTGGGGCAAGCTCACCGACGACGATCTCACGATGCTGCACGGCAAGCGGGACGAACTCGTGGGTAAAATCCAGGAACGCTACGGCATCACCAAGGAGCAGGCCCAAAAGGAAGCCGATGAGTGGGCCACCGCTGCCGAGATCAAGGCAAAGGGTTTCTCGGCGAATGTCTAGCTTCTCCACTCCTCTGATAAATCAACGATAGCTTTGTTCGCCCAACCAGCCGGTAGTGCGCCAGCCAGGCGCGCACTTCCGGGTATGCCGACGGTGCCAGCCGCGGATTGAGCAGACCCAGCCCGTCCACGATAAAAGTTGGGTGGGTATGGATCAGCAGTTCGCGGTTGCGCGCTGCCGCGCCGCCGTAGACGACCGTCGTGGCGTGCAGATGGCGGTCGGCCGGAACGCCTGTGAGCGGCTGTGAATCCCAAAAGAGGCCGGGCGGAACCATGCGTGTGTAGACATACATCGAGGGCCGGTAGCCCCAGACGAAGAGCGTATCGCCTGGATGCTGGAACGTGCGGATCTTTGTCGCTACTTGCCGGCTGTCGAGATCCAGAATCACATCGTTCCAGCGCGGCTCGCGATGGTGGATGTTATCGAGCGTCAGCAGTGCATAACGTGGACCGAACCGCACCGCAGGCATCAGCAGTAGCAGGATCAGGATCGTAAGCCCCGGCCTCTTATGCTCGCGCAACGCACAGATCGTTCCTCGCGCCGCAACGAAGACCAACGCCGGCAGAAATTGCAAATAGTAATGCGGCGCAAAGCGCAGGCCGAGACAGACGGCGGCGAATGAGAAAACCAGCCAGACCCCCAGTCTCCAGCGGGCATCGTGTCTGAGGCGTAGAAAGGCGTAAATGGCAGCCACGGCAAGCGCTGCCTGGAAGCCCAGCCAATCGAGCGTAGTTCTCACGCCGGTTTCAAACGGGTCCGGCTGGGGCGAATTGCGGGCATAAATGAACCCCCAGTGCCAGACCTGCTCGACATAGCCGGACCAGGCGCCGAGAGCGGCGAGCCAGCCGAAGCCGATCGCCACTGGAATCACGAATCCGGCGGCAAGCATCGGCAGTTGGGGAAAAAGCCAGACCGCGCACACGGCTAGCACGAACAGTGCCTTGGGATTCGCAAAAAATGCTATGGCGGCCCAGACCCCGGCCCAGAAAGCGCGGCGGCGGTAAGCGCAATAGACGGCGGCGATCTCCGGCAGCATCGTGAGCGCATCCGGGGAAAAAGGAATGATGCCCGACGGCAGATAGAAAGCGGTGAAAAAGGCGAGAAACAGCGCGGCCGCCCAGGCTTCGGCCTCGCCCCACCAGACCCGGGCAAAGCGCCAGATCAGCGCGCAAGCGGCAACGATATATGCGGCGTCGAGGATGCGCAGCGGCCAGCTCGCGTAGCCGCCGCAGATCAGATAATAAAGCGCGTCCAGCGGCGGCTTGTCATACCAGAAATCGCGGTACGGAACTTCGCCGTGCAGGATGAAAATCGATGCGGCGAGGTGGTAGTTTTCGTCCGCCCACAGCAAGTGAATGTGGGCAAACCGCAGGCAGGCAAGGCCAACCACGGCGCAGGCGGCGAGCAGGCGCGCGCGGGGCGTCCAACCATTGGAAACTGCCATCTGCATTCACCGCGTATGATAGGACATAAGAACAAAGTGGCAGCGTCCAGCGGCATCAGGACCTTACAAACGGTTGAAATCTCGAAGGCGTACAACGGCCGCCGCGTTGTCGATAACGTGAGCGTCCGCGTCGGGCAGGGCGAAGTCGTCGGCCTGCTTGGACCGAACGGCGCGGGAAAAACCACGTCCTTTCACATCATCGTCGGGCTGATCGGTCCCGACAGCGGCGAGGTCCTGCTGGACGGGCAGCCGGTTTCCCAAGTCCCGATGTACCTGCGTGCGCACAAGGGCGTCAGCTATCTGCCGCAGGAGGCTTCGGTCTTCCGCAAACTGAATGTGGAAGACAATCTGATGGCAATCTTGCAGACCCTGAAGCTGAGCGGGCGCGAGCGGCGTGAGCGCATGAACAGCCTCATCGACGACATGGGGCTCGAGACCGTGCGCCACAGCAAAGGCTACATGCTCTCGGGCGGCGAGCGGCGGCGCGTCGAGATTGCACGCTCGCTGGTGCTGCAGCCCGATTTCATTCTGCTCGACGAGCCGTTCTCCGGCATTGATCCGATTCAAGTGCTCGAGTTGCAGAGAATCATCGGTGATCTGAAGCAAAAAGGCATTGGAGTCCTGGTGACCGATCACAATGTGCGCGAGACCCTCGCGGTGACCGACCGCGCCTACATCATTAGCAGCGGCCGCATTTTTCGCGCCGGTTCGCCCGAATCGCTCGGCAACGATCCTGAGGTGCGCCGCGTGTACTTGGGCGAAAATTTTTACTTTCCTCCCGTCCTGACGGGCTGAAACGAACCGGACTCACCGAGCAGAGCAAACAGAACCCCGAGCGTGAGCGAGGGGGAACGGCCGGCCCTCCGTCACATTGATAAACTGAAGCCGATGAGTTCGCTTTCGCAACGGTTGCATCTAGGGGTCCAGCAAAAGCAGATACTCACGCCGGGGCTGGTGCAAATGGTCACCGTGCTTCAGCTCAACCGCATGGAGCTGAAGGACATGATCGTGAATGAGATCGCCGAGAACCCGGTCCTCGAAGAGGCCATCGAGAATGGCGAAGAACTGACCCCAGCCGAAGTGCAATCGATCCTCGAGCGGGAGCGGCAGGCCGAGCCGGCCGATCAGGCCATTCTGGCGAATGTCGAAGCGCCCGAGGGGGAAGCCCCGGCTGAGACGGCAAGCGAGCCGCAAAACGAAACCGGACCCGCCGCGGAAGAGGCGCCAAAAGCGGAAACCGATCCGTTCGATGAGATCGATTTCGGCAGCTTCTTTGACGAATATCTCGACCCCGGCTTCAAGAGTCCGGCATCGGAATCGGTGGACAAACCCTCGTTTGAAACGTTCCTTTCCTCGCCGGTCAAACTGAGCGATTATTTGCAGACGCAGCTCAGCGTCATGGTCCTGCCCGATGGCGCGCGGCAGGCCGCCAACAGCATCATCGGCAATCTGGAAGAGAGCGGCTATCTCACCACCCTTATCGAGGAGATCGCGGTAACCGAAGGTTTAAGCCTGGAAGACATGCGCGCTGGCCTGAAAGCCGTTCAATCGCTCGATCCGACCGGCGTGGGCGCCTCGCATTTGCAGGAATGTCTGCTGCTGCAACTCGAAGCGCGGGGCTCGCGCGGCAGTATCGCCTGGAATATCGTAAGCGATCATTTGAAGCTGCTCGAGACCCGGCAGTTCGCGCAGTTGGCCAAGGTTTTGGGAAGGCCGCCCGAACACATACAGATTGCGGTCGCCGTGATCCGTCATCTCGATCCCGCTCCCGGTCTGCGCTATTCAGGAGCCGGCGCGCGCCAGGTCGAACCGGACGTCCAAATCTTCAAAGAGGGCGACGAGTATCTCATCACGCTCAACGAGGACGATATTCCGCAGCTTCGCTTGAATGGCGAATACAAGCGGATGGTCGATCGCGAACGGGAGCCGAACAAAGATGTCCGCAATTACGTCAAAGAGCGCTACGCTTCGGCGCTGCAATTGATCAAGAACATCGAGCAGCGCAAGCAGACGATTTTGCGCGTCTGCCAGTCGATTGTGCGCCGCCAGACCGAGTTTCTGGAGCACGGCATCGACCAACTGAAGCCCATGATGATTAAAGAAGTCGCGGAGGAGATTGGAGTGCATCCATCCACAGTGAGCCGGGCAGTGGCGAATAAATACGCTCACACACCGCAGGGCGTCTTCGAGCTGCGCTATTTCTTTTCCGAAGCGGTGCAAGGGCCGCAGGGCAGCGCGACGCCGCTGTTGATCGTGAAGCGGCGCGTGAAAAAGATGATCGCGGACGAAAACACGGCCCATCCGCTGACCGATGAGCAGATTACCGCGCGCTTGCAATCGGAAGGCATTCAAGTGACGCGGCGCACCGTGGCCAAGTACCGGGAAGATATGAAAATTCCCTCTACGCATCAGCGCCGGGTGCGCGACTGAAGTTCTCCGATCCGCCATCCGGCGGATCGACTACCAACCCGAGGAAAACGATGAAACTCATCTATTCCGGAAAAACCAAAGAATTCACGCCCGAGCTGGAAGACAAGATCGGCGTGAAACTCGCTAAGCTCGGCAAGTTTGTCGAACAACGCGGCGAACGCGAGGTGCTGCTGACGCATCAGGTCGAGCGCCGCCTGCATCGCGTGGAACTCAGCATGAACTTCTACGACCATGCCGTGGCCGGAGAAGGCGTGGACGCGGATTTGCCCACGGCCGTGCACCAGGCAATCGAGAAACTGGAAAAACAACTGGTGCGGATTCGCGAGCGCTGGCGCGATACGCACCGCACCGGAAGCATTCGCGAGTCCGGTGAAACCGAGCTCGCCGTGCAAGCGCCGGAGAACGGCGCCAAGCGCCCGAAAATCTTCCGCGTTGACTACACACAGGACCGTAAGCCCATGACTTTGGAAGAGGCCCTGCTTGAAATGGAGCGTGCGGTGGATTACGTGGTCTATCGCGATGCCGCCCGCGATTGCGTTTCGGTACTGGTGCGCCGGCCCGACGGCAACTACGACCTGATCGAATCATGAAAACGTGGCGACGCACTCGTGCGTGCGGGGCGCCCTCCGGGCCCGAGACTCGTCTCGACGCTTGGCTTTACTTGATCAGGCGAATCACAAAAAACGATGGTCCGCCGCCGCCGGCCGTTCTACACTGGGAACACTCGCACCCCATCCATGCAAAAAGCGAAGCTGGCGGCGAATCCTGCGCCGCAAGGCCAGCATGCGGCCCCAAACGCCGATCTGGTGATTATTACCGGCCTGAGCGGCTCGGGCAAGCTGACCGCGCTCAAAGCCTTCGAAGACTTGGGATTTTATGCCGTCGATAATCTGCCCATCGCGCTGCTGCCTAAATTCGCGGATCTGACCCGCGACGCTAAGACCAGGCGGCGCGCGGCCCTCATCATTGATATCCGCGAAGGCGAAGCGCTCAAGCAGTTCCCCTCTATTTACCGAGGGTTGCGGAAGCAACTAAATGCGACCCTCGTGTTTCTCGACGCCGGCGATGCCGTCTTACAGCGCCGGTTCAGCGAAACGCGGCGCCCTCACCCGCTCGGCACCGAATCCACCGTGCTGCGCAGTATCTCCGAAGAACGCGAGCTGCTGGCGCCCATCCGCAAGCTGGCAGAAACCTACATCGATACCACCAAATTGAACGTGCACGAACTGCGGCGGCTGATCTCCAGCAAATTTCAAGGGAGCCAGGAGGTTAGCAAGATTGTGATCTACGTCAACAGTTTCGGATTTCGCAACGGCGTGCCCGCTGACAGCGACTTGGTCTTCGATGTTCGTTTTCTGCCCAACCCGAACTATATTCCGGAATTCAAAAACCTGACCGGCCGCCATCCCAGTGTGGCGCGCTACATTCGTTCGTTTCCCCAGACGCAGGAGTTCATCGACCGCATCTCGGACCTTCTGATTTATCTGCTGCCGCACTATATTCGCGAGGGCAAGAGCTATCTGACCATCTCTTTCGGGTGCACTGGCGGACGCCACCGCTCCGTGCTCATCGCCAGCGAGATCCGCCAACGCTTGACCAAAGCCGGGTTTACTGTCAAAGAGACCCACCGGGATAGCAAACGGAGTTGACCGGCTCTCCGTTAACTTGCTCGCTGCGCTTCAAACCGAAACATGCCGCCCTTGATTTCGACCTGTGCGCGAGCGAAGCCTGCGTTCTTTAGCCGTTTGGCGAAGCTAGCCGGATCGACCACGACCATGGTGTCAAACAGATGCAGCAAGTGAAAAAATCTGCTGTACAGGCTATCGGTCCCGGCGAATATGCCGCCGGGACGAAGCACCCGAGCCACTTCGGCGAGCAAACGATCCTGCAGCGCCGGCGAAGGGACATGATGCAGCATGGTGAAACAGACGGCCGTATCGAAGCTTGCGGCCGCGAACGGCATCGCGGTGGCGTCGTCGCAAAATACCTGGACATTCGACCCCCGCATCCGGTCCGCGAGCGAAGCTGCAAGCTTTCGGTCAATTTCGACGCAGCTAAGCTGTGGCACGCGAGTACGCAGAAGATCGGTGGTGACTCCAGGACCTGGGCCGACTTCGAGGAGCGTTGTTCCCAGATCGACTCCCGCCAGAGCCCAGGGCAGAATTTCGGTCTCGACTTTCCGCTTCCAAAAACCGGAGCGGCAGATGTAGCGGTGAACTCGATTCATAGCGCAAAAAACCTTTTCCCGTTATACTAGAAGGGTTCGGGGCGTGGCTCAGCCTGGCTAGAGCGCCTGGTTCGGGACCAGGAGGTCGGAGGTTCGAATCCTCTCGCCCCGACCAATACCCTCCCATGACGTTCCTGTGAAATATGAGAAGTGTGTGTTGCAGGGGAGCGGATTTCAATCGAACGTAAAATGCTGCTGCCGTTCCCAGGTCAGTATCTGAGGGGCGCTCCGGGTAGTTTCACCTCGAATGAGGCTATCAAACGAATTCCCGCTGGATTCGCCCGTACTACACAACTTTCTCGACGGATGTCTTTGCTCTCAGCAAACTCCGCGCTTTTGTGACCGCTGCTCGTGCTTCTTCAACGCTATCAGCC
>JBOGMI010000405.1:0-6710 GCA_050746645.1 Bryobacteraceae bacterium
GTGATGCCCCAGATGGGGGAGAGCATCGTTGGGGGAACATTAACGCGCTGGCTGAAAAAGCCGGGTGTTCGCATTGAGCGCGACGAGCCGCTGTTTGAGATTTCGACCGACAAGGTCGATACCGAGATTCCGTCGCCCTCCGCCGGCGTGCTGAAGGAAATACTGGTCCAGGAAGGCGCAACGGTCGCCATCAATTCCGTGGTGGCGCGGCTGGACGACGGCGCCGGCGCACAGGCAGCGCCTGCCCCCGAACAACAATCGCCCCAGCCGAGCGCGGAGCCGCAGGTGAAACCGGCGCCGGAAACCAAGTCGGATGTGGAAGTGGGGCCGTCTGCCGCGGTACCCGAGGCTCGCACTGCTGCTGCTCCGCCGCCCGCTCCGGCGCCTCGCGCCGCCGGTCCTTATCCGATTGAACCGCCGCCCCAACCCGGCGCCGCCTACACTCCGGCACAACCGGCGGGGGAGGACCAAGGTCCGCTGTCGCCGCTCGTGCGCCGCATGGCTCGCGAATACAACATCGATCTTGCGCAGATCAGAGGCACCGGCGCCGGCGGCCGCATTACCAAACAGGATTTGGAAGCCTATATGTCGTCTCAAGCCGCGCGCACGTATGCCGCGGCCGCTCCGCCTTTACCAGCCACGCCGCAACCCGCTCCTCCGGCCATGCCGCTTCCCGAAGCCGCTCGTATCCGCACCGAGCCGATGAGCAACATGCGGCAAAAAATCGCCGAACACATGGTGCTCAGCAAGCGCACTTCGGCCCATGTCACCACTGTGCACCGGGTCGATATGACCAAAATCGCCAAGCTGCGCGACCGCTCCAAAGCCGAATTCCAGGCCCGCAACGGCTTTTCGCTCACCTTTCTGCCGTTTGTCACTGCCGCGGCCGCCGAGACTTTGCGCGCGTTCCCGATCGTGAATGCTTCCATCGACGGCAAGAACATCGTCTACTATCGCGATATCAATATTGGCATCGCGGTCGCGCTCGAAGGTGGCCTGATCGTCCCGGTGATTCGCAACGCCGGGGAGAAAAACGTAGCCGGGCTGCAGCGCGCCATCGTGGATCTGGCCACCCGCGCACGCTCGCGCCAGTTGAAGCCCGAAGAGGTCCAGGGCGGCACGTTTTCCATCACCAATTTCGGCAGCTTCGGCAGTATCTTCGCCACGCCTGTGATCAACCAGCCGCAGGTGGCGATTCTCGGCGTCGGCGCGGTGGAAAAAGTTCCTGCCGTCGTCAATGGCGACGCCATCGCCATTCGCTCGCAAGCCTATCTGGCGCTCACCTTCGACCATCGCCTGATCGACGGAGCCTTGGCCGACCAGTTCTGCCAAAAGGTCAAGGCGATTCTGGAAACCTGGTCGACGGAAATCCTGTAGCGCGATAATTTCGATCTATTTTCCTGCGCACGCGCATCCACCCTTGAGGTGAATCGTGGCAGAAGACAATAAAATTTCACGCGCGGAAGCGCTGAAACGTATTGGAAGCCTGGCGCTCGGTTCTAGCCTTGTGCCCCTGTTAGCGGAGGCCCAAGGAGAATCGAACCGCCCTTCGTCGAGCAAGCCCAACATCCTCTGGATCACGGGTGAAGGGGTCCCGCTGAACGTGCTGAGCTGCTATGGCAGCCAGCTCCTGCGCACGCCCAACATTGACCGCATTGCCAACGAAGGCATGCGCTTTGCCAACAGTTTCTGCACGAATGCACTGTGCGCCCCCAGCCGCGCTACGCTCCTGACCGGCACTTACGACAACATAAACGGGATGATTTCCAATCCCAATGCTGTGCCTGTCTACCGGCGCAAAACCCACTTCGATCTGAACCAGGAAACCTTCCCAAAGATACTTAAGCGCAACGGTTATCAAACCGGACTGGTCGGCAAATGGCACATCCCGGGCAACCCGGCCAAGGCTGGTTTCGACTATTTCGTCTTTAAGCGCGGCGCCGGAGGTCCCTATTACAGACCTACCGGATACCTTCAGAATCCCAGCATCGGCAGCGATGTCATCGAACACGCAACCCATCCCGGCTATATCACCGATAACGTGACCGACTTCGCCATCAAGGGAATCAAAGAATTCAAACAGCCGTGGCTCATGATGGTTCAGTTCTTCAACGATCACCGCCCCTTCAATCCGCCGCATAAGTACGAACATCTGTACGATCACACGCACATCCGCGAACCGGGCACCTTCTGGGACGACTATTCCCATCGCGCCTCGGCCGCTCGCGAGGCGCGCATGCGCATCGCCGACATGCCCGATTTCCATCCGCCCGCAACTATGACGACGCGGCAGCGGCAGCAATGGAACTATCAGAAGTTCATGGCTCATTTTCTCGGCACCATGCGGGCGCAGGACGACAATATCGGCCGCCTGCTTGAGTTTCTAGATCATAACGGCCTGGCGAAAAACACCATCGTCGTCTACACCGCCGATCATGGATTTTTCCTCGGCGACCACGGCTGGTTCGACAAACGCTTCATGTATGAGCAAGCTCTGCGCGTGCCCTGGATCATTCGCTATCCTGGCCATATCAAAGCGGGCAGCGTCAGAAACGATTGGGTGCTGAGCATCGATAATGCCCCGACCGCGCTCGATCTGGTTGGCCTCCCTGTTCCGAAGGAGATGCAGGGCCGGAGTCTGCTTCCGCTTTTCAAAGGACAAACTCCATCCGACTGGCGGACCTCGATGTATTACCACTACTATGAATTCGGCCCGCCTCATTGGGTGTACCCCAACTACGGCATCCGCACCGAACGCTATAAGCTCATAAACTATTACACGGTGAACGAGTGGGAGCTGTTCGACTTACAGAAAGACCACGACGAGATGGAGAGCTTATTCGAGTGGTCCGGGTATAAAGTTCATCCAGCTTACAAGGACACCGCCGAACAATTGGTGGGACAGTTAAAGCAGCTTCGCGAGCATTTCAATGACACAACCGGAAGCCCTGTGAAGTTGTGGCCCACCAGCAGTTACGATTGATGAAAGCCATTGGTGGCGGCGCGCGCAAGTCCATGAAAACGTGGCGCACGCACTCCTGCGTGCGGGCGCCCTCTGGGCAGTATCGAGATTCGTCTCGACGCCTGGCACCAGGATCTCCCCTACGATCCGGCCTTGCTGAACACCAGCTTTTCCGGGTTCTCATTGGGCACGATGTGAGTCAGCGTGACGTTCATCGACTTCCCATCGGACGACAAACTGAGCTGCCATTGGGTAACCGAATCGTTCTTTGGCCCATCGGTTTTCAGAATCACCAGGGCGGGGCCGTCATACCAGAGGCTCACTTTGGCCTTGTGCCCACCCTCGTCGAAATCGCATTGCTGCCCCCCGATCTGGCAAGTAAACGCCGATACGACACTGTGTCCGCCCGCTCCCTGAACGACTCGCTTGAACTGAATCTTCGGCGAGTGGTCCTGAATGCTGAGCGTCACGCTCTGGTCTTGAACGTTCGCCTGGCTTTTAGCGGCGTTGAGTTGCCAATTTCCGCTCAAATCCGGCGGCTGCTGCGCCAGCAGTAGCGAACCAAATAGCGGCCCTGCAAGCCACGCTAAGCGAGCGAGTTTCATCGGGTCCTCCACGCGCACTGCTCAATTCGCGGAAGCGCATTCGTTTTCATGCCTATCAAGTTATACCCCAAAGCTCGGCGCGTGCAACCCGTCCATGCGCGAAAATGAAAAGTATGACAGAAAAGGCTACTTTCGCGGCAGGTTGCTTCTGGGGCATCGAGGCCGCTTTCCGCGAATTGCCCGGCGTCCGTCAGGCCGTTTCCGGCTATATAGGCGGGCACACCCAAAACCCCACCTATAAAGACGTTTGCACCGACCGCACCGGCCACGCCGAAGCCGTAGAGGTGGAGTACGACCCGGCCGAAATCGGTTATGACCGGCTGCTCGACCTTTTCTGGAATATGCACGATCCCACCCAGGTCAACCGCCAGGGCCCGGACGTGGGCACGCAGTACCGAACCGCCATTTTCTTCCACACGCCCGAACAGGAACAGGCGGCCCGCGCCTCCAAGGCACAGCTGGAACTTTCCGGCAAGTACCGGCGGCCCATCGCCACCGACATCCAGCCCGCCCCTGCCTTCTATCCCGCCGAAGAATATCACCAGCAATACCTGGCCAAACGCGGCCTCAAACACTGCCACATCTAACCGGGGGCGGACTTTAGTCGCGCAGGGCTTTAGCCCCGCTGCTTGTTATCCTGACTTGTTTGAGCCATTTATTCGAATTAGCCAAGGAGAAAACGATGTATGCCCGCGGTTGATGTCCCCTTGCAAGGCGCTCGCTTCGGCCAAACGGCGCGGCGCGATTGGTGGTGGGTTCAGCCTCTGCTCACGTTCCTGGGTCTCTTGATCTTCCTCGTGTATTCGTTCTGGGCCGCCGCTCAGGGCGACAATTACCGCTTCGGCCCTTATCTTTCGCCGTTCTATTCTCCGCTAGTCTTTGGACCGCACTCCTGGCTGGGAGCGTGGCCGACCTGGTGGCCTGTGCCCATCCTATCGGCCTCATGGATTGTCTTGTGGGCGCCGGCCGGATTCCGTGTGACCTGCTACTACTATCGCGGCGCCTACTACAAGGCATTCTGGGCCGATCCGCCCTCCTGCGCCGTCGGCGAGCCGCGCAAGAGCTATTGGGGCGAGCGCTCCTTCCCCTTGATCCTGCAGAACGTGCATAGATATTTCATGTATCTTGCGGTCCTGATCTTGATCGTTCTGGGCTACGACACCTATCAAGCCTTTTGGTTCACCGATCCGGCCACCGGCGCCGTGCATGCCGGCTTTGGCGTCGGCACTTTAGTGCTCCTGGCGAACCTGGTGCTGCTCACCTGCTATACCTTCGGCTGCCACTCTCTGCGCCATTTGGTCGGAGGTTATATGGACCGGCTCGCGCGGCGCCCGGTCCGGCATGGCGCCTACAAATGCGTCTCCTGCCTCAACCGCCGTCACATGCTCTTTGCCTGGCTCAGCCTGTTCATGGTCATGTTCGCCGACATCTACGTTCGTCTCTGCGCGGCGGGCATTTGGACCGATTGGAGAATTTTTTAATGGCTGAATACCAGACATTCGACTACGATGTGCTGGTGATCGGCGCGGGCGGCGCGGGATTGCGAGCGGCGATCGAAGCCTCGGCCGGCGGCGTTTCTGTCGGGGTCGTGACCAAGAGCCTGCTCGGCAAAGCTCATACCGTGATGGCCGAGGGAGGAATCGCCGCGTCGCTCGCCAACGTCGACGAACGCGACAACTGGAGAGTCCATTTCTCCGACACGATGCGCGGCGCGCAATATATCAACGACTGGCGCATGGCCGAATTGCACGCCCAAGAAGCTCCGCAGCGTGTGCGCGAATTGGAAGCCTGGGGCGCGGTGTTCGACCGCACCAAAGACGGGCGCATTTTGCAGCGAAACTTCGGCGGCCACCGTTATCCCAGGCTCGCCCACGTCGGCGACCGTACCGGTCTCGAAATGATTCGCACCTTGCAGGACCACGGCATCCATATGGGCATGGAGGTGCACATGGAAACGACCGTTTTGAAACTGCTCATCGCTGATGGCCGCATCGCCGGCGCTTTTGGCTACGAACGCGAGCGCGGCCGCTTCCTCTTGTTTCGCGCCAAAGCAATCGTACTGGCAACCGGCGGAATTGGCCGGGCTTACAAGATCACTAGCAACAGTTGGGAATACACCGGCGATGGGCAGTCCCTGGCCTATCATGCCGGGGCATCGCTCAAGGATATGGAATTTGTGCAATTCCATCCGACCGGGATGGTTTGGCCTCCCAGTGTGCGCGGCATTCTGGTCACCGAAGGCGTTCGCGGCGAAGGCGGGGTCCTCAAGAACAAAGACGGGCGGCGGTTCATGTTCGACGACATTCCCGAAAATTACCGCTCCCAGACCGCGGATAATGAAGAGGAAGGCTGGCGCTATACCCAAGGTGACCGCAATTCGCGCCGGCCGCCCGAACTGCTGACTCGTGATCACGTCGCGCGCTGCATCGTGCGCGAAATCCGGGAGCAGCGCGGCAGCCCGCACGGAGGTGTCTTTCTCGATATCGCCTGGATCAAGGGCCGAATTCCGGGCGGCGCTGAGCACATCAAGAAAAAACTGCCCAGCATGTATCACCAGTTCAAACAATTGGCCGATCTCGACATCACCGAAGAGCCCATGGAAGTCGGGCCGACCACGCACTACGTCATGGGCGGGGTGCTGGTGAATCCGGATACCCAGATGTCGGAGGTGCCCGGCCTGTTTGCAGCCGGCGAATGCGCGGCGGGCCTGCACGGCGCCAACCGCCTGGGCGGCAATTCGCTTTCCGATTTGCTGGTATTCGGCAAGCGCGCCGGAGAGCACGCCGCGGCATTTGCCAGAGACAACGGCGTTCTGCCCGTAAACTCGGAGGAAGTGGACAGCACCGCTAGCGAGGCTCTGGCGCCCTTCGAGCGTAGCTCCGGCGAAAATCCTTACCGCATTCAGCAGGAGTTGCAGGAAACCATGCAAAACCTGGTCGGCATCAGCCGGCGCGGAGAGGAGATGCAGCAAGCGCAGGAGCATCTGAAAGAGCTTCGGCTGCGTGCCGAAAACGTGGGTGTTCCGGGCAACCGCGAGTACAACAACGGCTGGCATACCGCGCTCGATCTGCGCAATCTGCTGACGGTATCGGAGCTGGTGACGCGCGCGGCGCTCGAACGCAAAGAAAGCCGCGGCGCGCATT
>JBOGMI010000406.1:0-3552 GCA_050746645.1 Bryobacteraceae bacterium
GGCCCGGCTTCCGCGAACTGCTGGAGCATGTCGCGGGCGTATGGAAAGCCGAGCGCGAACGCGTTGTCGCATCGAGCGAAAGCGTCGTCGGTCAACTGCGCACTCTGACGGAGTCCGGCCAGGAGGCTGCCGCGCCCGACCGCGCTCTGTTGGAATCCGCCTTTTGGCAGTTACGCAGATCGTTCGACGAGCGCTGGGGCGGATTCGGAGCGGCCCCAAAGTTTCCGCGCGCTTCTGTTTTTAATTACCTCCTGCGCGAATACGCCCGCACGAATAACGAAGAAGCGCTTGAGATGGTGACTAAAACTCTCGCGTCGATGGCCTCGGGCGGCATTCACGATCATCTCGGCGGCGGCTTCCATCGTTATTCTGTCGACGAACGCTGGTTCGTGCCGCATTTCGAAAAAATGCTCTACGATCAGGCGCAGCTCTTAGTCGCCTGCGGGGAAGCGTATCGAATCACGGGTGACAAGAAACTGGCCGCCGTTGCGCGCGACATTGCCTCTTACATGTTGCGCGATCTCGCCGATCCCTCGGGCGCCTTTTATTCGGCCGAAGATGCAGACAGCCCCGATCTGGACGATCCTTCGCACTCGCGCGAAGGCGCCTTCTACGTCTGGAAAAAAGAGGAGATCGCCAGCCTGCTCGGCCCGGACGCGGATCTGTTCTGCAAGCATTACGGCGTTGAGGAGCAGGGCAACGTCGAACAGGACCCACAGGGAGAATTCGCCGGCCGCAACATTCTTTATGAAGCAAGCGCCGGAGACAGCGATGCCCTCGATCAAGCGCGGAAAATTCTCTTCGAGACGCGATCCAAGCGTCCGCGCCCGCACCTCGACCGCAAGATGCTCACTTCCTGGAATGGTCTTGCGATTTCGGCGCTCGCGCGCAGCTCTTCCATCCTCGGTGAAAAGCCATATCTCGAAGCGGCCGAACGCGCCGCATCGTTCTTCCTGAAGCGCATGTACGATGCCGGCTCGGGCGATCTGCTGCGCCGCTTCTGCGATGGCGAAGCCGCCATTCCCGGCTTTCTCGACGATTACGCATTATTCGGAACCGCGTTGCTCGACCTGTTCGAAGCCGCCTTCGACCCGCTCTACCTGCAGGTCGCGGTGACGCTCGCGCGCCGGATGCTGCAGCTTTTCGAAGACCGCGAATCCGGCGGATTTTTCAGCACTAGTGGAACAGACCATCGGCTTTTGTTGTCTGTCAAGGACGACTACGACGGTGCGGAGCCTTCCGGCAATTCCGTCGCCGCGGAGCTTCTCTTGCGCCTGGCGCACATTACCGGCGACCATGCCTTTCGTTCCGCCGCCGATCGTTCGCTGCGCGCATTGACGCCCAAACTCAAAGCGCAGCCCTTAATGGCGCCCCGGATGCTGGCTGCGATCGGCCGCTCTTTTGCCGAACCCGAGCAGACCGTCATCCGCTGTGAGAAAATCGAACCCCAGGTCGAAAAAATCCTCCGCGAGCGCCGTGCCGAGTTCGCGCCCTACGCGCTCATCCTTGCCATCACTGATGATTCGGCCCCGCCTCTTTCCCGAATCGCCCCCTTTTTTGGAAGTCTGGAGCGAAAAGGCCGCATCGCGATCTATCGCTGCAAAAACTTCACCTGCGACCTGCCGCAAACGTTGTAGCCCCGAATGTTTTAATATATTTTTACTAGCTCGACGAGAACGAGCTACTTGGAGCGAGTCAGGTCAATATGAAACGCATTCTCGCGATTTTACTCGTATTCTCCTGCATTGGGGCGGCTGCTGAACAGTCGGTACACTGGCAGGATCTGAGCCCTCTGATTACCGGTAAGCGAGTGGTCCTTCGGTTGGAGCACGCCAGACCGGTGAAAGGAAATGCCGTGGGGGTCGGCGCCGATTCCATATCGATAGAAACGCGCACCGGCCGGAGATCGATTCCTCGTGCATCGATTCGCGAGATCCGGGTTCCGAAGCGGGCCGGTTACAAGTGGCGAGCTATCGGCACTGCCGCGGGCGCAGGAGTTGGCGCAGCCGTGGCGGTTCCGGTCTTGGCCGAAGCACAGAACGAAACCGGTGGGCTTGGCCGTTACGGCGGCGCGGCTATCGGTTTGATAGCCGGACTTGCGGCACTCGGATTTCTGGCCGGCTGGAGCGTCGACCACAAAGCCGATGTCATCCACATCTTGCCGGACTGAAACGCGCCGCCGTCTTAACATGATTCTGTGACCAGCATTCGCTTTGCCCTCCGGCGCCTGGCACGGAGCCCCGCCTATTGCCTCGTGGTAGCCGCACTCCTTGCCATCGGCATCGGCGCCAGCACCGCCGTCTTCAGCATCGTCGATGCCATCCTGCTGCGTGAGCTGCCGGTTCCGCATCCGGAGCAGTTAGTCAGAATGGTCCAGCATCTGCCCAAACTGGGCGACCGAAGCGCGTTTCCTTATGTCTATTACGAAGCGCTAAAACAGCACGCAAGCACGCTTTCCGCCGTATTTGCGGAATCGGACATGGAGATGCGTTTCCCGCTGAGCGAGCCGCTCCCGGTCCAGTGGGTCCGGATCAGTGTTGTAAGTCCGGAATTCTTTAGCGCGTTGGGCGTCGGGCCTTCTTACGGCCGGTTCTTTACACCGGCCGAGGCGCGAAATAGGTCCGAAACTCCTCCGGTCGTGCTGAGTTATCGCTTCTGGAGCCGCCACTTTCACGCCGACTTACGCGCCATCGGCCAAACCATAGTCCTCAACGGAAAGCATTTCATTGTTGTAGGAGTCATGCCGCGCAATTTCAACGGCATCGCGGTGGACACATCACCGGATATTCGTATTCCCGTCAGCGCTATACCTGTGCTTTGGAATGCCCCCAGAGATCGCATGCAGTTCGAGATTGCGGGACGCCTACGGCCTGGAGTTTCGCTCAAAAGGGCAGGGGAGCAGTGCCTCGCGATTTGGAAGCACGTCGTGACGAATTACTACGAAAAAGTCGCAAAATACCCGTCGAAAGAAGTAGCTGCGCTGCTGCGGCGCGGAATGACGCTGCGGCCGCTGGCGCGCGGGACATCGGTCTTGCGCAACCGGTTCAAAGAAAGCTTCCAATTGCTCGCCGCCTTGATGGCGCTGGTTCTCCTCATCGTTTGCACCAACGTCGCCGGGCTGCTGCTCGCCCGAGTTGCCGCGCACCAGGAAGAATATGCCGTTCGCCTCGCGCTCGGCGCTTCGCGCTTTCGCTTGATGCGGCAGATGCTTTTGGAGAATCTTCTGCTCACCATGGCCGGAGCCGTGGGCGGCTTACTTGTTGCGTTGGCGCTCATTCCGCTCGCCGTCCGCTTGATTCCGCCCGTTCGCGATCTCGGTGGCAGTTTGGTGCCGCTCTCGGTGCACGTGGGCATGAACGGGGGCGCGTTCCTGTTTCTGCTCGCCGCTTCCGCGATCGCGATGCTTTTGTTCAGCGTGACTCCCGCGCTCGCAGCAGCACGTTTGCGCGTGGATACCGTTCTGCGCGGCGCGCGCTCCAGCCTCGGCTGGCGCGGCAGGCGTTTTCTGATCCTGGTGCAAGTCGCGCTCTGCATGTTTCTGCTGGTCGAAGC
>JBOGMI010000407.1:0-1361 GCA_050746645.1 Bryobacteraceae bacterium
AGATTCTTTCCGGCCACAGTCCTGATGATCACCGAATGCGCGGTGATTTCCGCCACCAGACGGTAAACGCGCGAGGCATCGGCGCCGAACGGGATCCTCACCGTCCGCTGCCCATGCCCTTTCAGGAACACTCTGCGGGTCAGATTATGACCGTCCAGAGTATAGGCGATGCGGTTGTCTTCGTTCACGTAATCGGCGACGAAATTGACTCGCTTCGGGCTGCTGTGCAGAAAACCTTTTTGTGATTCCTCCAAAATATCGATCTCGAAGCTTCCCTGGCGGCGCTTGAGGAAACTGTAGCCGTCCGCGTTGTGAATCCACCAACCTCCCTTTGCGGTCCAGGCGTTGCCGTCCTCAAAGGTGGAAGCCGGAGTGGCGGCGGCTTTTGGGGTGGCAATGGCTTGCAAGGTCCAATCGAGCGAAACCGCGGCGCCCGGGACCACTTTGACCGTAGCCGATTTGGAAATGTATCGGTCGGCTTCGGCACTAAACCGATAGATGCCTTGCGTGAGCGGCACAGCCTGATTCGTCGGCGCGATATGAGATTCCGTGCCGCCTTCGCGGACATAGGCGATCTTCGCAGTGGCGGGCCTCACCTTCAATTGAACCGTACCGTAGGGCCGCACCGCTTTTCCGTTCAGGCGCACCACCTCGTTGGGCTTGAAATTCTGTGTGACCGAGACTTGCTCGAAATCCGGTTTCCGCAGCGAGACCTTATGGGCACCGGCTGGGATCTTTTGGGTGAATTTACCCGAGCCGCCGATTTCACCCGCGTGTTTGGCGTCGATCCAAATTTCGGTTTGGGACGGGGCGCCGCTCACCAAAAGTGTGGCGTATTGAACCAGCGGCGCCAGTGTAAACGTAAGCGGCTGCGGCTTCTCTCCGGCTTTGATCTCGACCGTTTGTTCGGGCGAGGGTCTGTAGCCCTTCTGTTCGGCTTGGATGCGAAATGTTCCCGGCAGCAGAGACAAAATTCGGGAACCGTTGGTCATGGGCGCTTTGAGCGGAGTCCCGTTTATAAGCACCACGGCATCGGGGACATTCGCTTTCACCAGCAGCGGAATCCGCTCCGGCGCACCGTTGAGAACCACGCTGATGGCGGGCACAGCGGAGGTATCGATGGGAAGCAGATCAGGCTTCCCGGAGCGGCCGGCGACGCTGAGGTTTGCGTTGGAGGAATTCAGGTTTGAAAGCACGAGGCCGGAAGCGGCAACCGGCGCCATGGTCGCATTGCCGAGTGCGGCTTTCATGCCGGGGCTGGCATAAATTTTCGCCGAATTGCCCATCGATGCAATCACGACCGCGCGCGCCTCTCTGCCCGTGAGCGGCGCCATCACGCTGGGAACTTGCTTCGGCTGCAC
>JBOGMI010000408.1:0-1928 GCA_050746645.1 Bryobacteraceae bacterium
GTATGCGGCTGGTACTTGTATAGATAGGCCGCCCTGAGAAAGGATTTTTGCAGCAAATGTCAAACAGTATCCAGTTTCGCCGCAGTACCGCAATTCTTGCGCTGGTCGCGGCATCCATCGGCGGAGGGTTGATTGCGGCCTTCGCGGTCATGAGCCACGAGGACACGCCGATCGCGGTGACGGCAGAGGCTCAAACGAACGCGAACACGAGCCAGAGTTCGCAGCGAGTTGGCCAGCTTTCGGATTCCTTTGCCAATGTAATCGCGAAAGCTGCTCCATCGGTGGTCGAAATTTTCTCTACCGAGGTGGTCAAGCCGTCTCAGCAGAAACAGAACAATCCGTTCATGTCCGATCCGTTTTTTCGCCAGTTTTTCGGCCGCCAGTTCGGCCAACCGCGCACCGAGCGCAGAGAAGGGCTGGGATCGGGAGTCATTATCAGTCCGGACGGCTATATCGTCACCAACAATCATGTGGTGGCGAAGGCGACATCGCTGAAGGTGACGCTTTCGGATGGCCGCGAATTTACCGCTAAGACGGTCGGGGCCGATCCGCAAACCGACGTCGCGGTGGTCAAGATTGACGCTTCCAACCTGCCGGTGCTGCCCTTTGGCAATTCGGACGCCGCCCGCGTGGGCGATATCGTGTTCGCCATCGGCAATCCTTTCGGCAAGGAAAATACCGTCACCATGGGCATTGTGAGCGCCGAGCACCGCTCGCTCCAGGGGGCCGGCCATATCCAGAACTTCATTCAAACGGATGCCGCCATCAATCCCGGCAACTCCGGCGGCGCTTTGATTAATGCGCATGGTCAGATGATCGGCATGAATACGATGATTCTCACCGGCGGGAGCATGATGGGCGGCGAAGGCGGCAATATCGGGATTGGATTCGCCATTCCGTCGAACATGGCCAAGCAGGTGATGGATCAGTTGATTAAGAACGGCAAAGTATCGCGCGGCTATATCGGCGTATCGCTGCAGCCTCTCACCGCCGATCTGGCCAAGCAGTTCGGTCTAAATTCGAATCACGGAGCGCTAGTCGCCAAAGTAGAGCCCGACATGCCGGGGGCGAAAGCTGGCCTGAAGCCCGGCGACGTAATTGTCGCCATCAACGGTCAGAAAGTCCAGGGCATCGACGACACCACGCTAAAAGTTATCGGACATGCGCCGGGCACCACCATTACGCTCGACGTTGTCCGCGATGGCAAGCACATCAAAGTGCCCGTGACGCTCGCGACCAGACCCAACGCGGCGAATTTCGGCGAACCGAACGCGAAACAAAATAAAAATGGCGGGCAGAATGGTAACGGAAACGAGGCCGGCGCCTTAGACGGGATTACGGCGGAAACGCTCACTCCCGATCTGGCCCAGCAGTTGAATTTGCCTGCGGACATCCGCGGCGTCGTCATCGAAAGCGTGGATCAGGCAGCGCCGGCAGCCGGGAGCGGCATCGGGCGCGGTATGGTCGTCACGCAGGTGAACCGGCATTCGGTCAGGAACATCCAGGACTTCCAGCGCTTGATGAATGAGGCCAAAGGCAAGCCGGTGCTACTGACGGTGCTGATCCACGACTCGCCCCGGTTCGTTGTTATACAGCCGTACAACAAGTAGCGTTCGGCCCGTAGCGGTCAGCGCTCAGCTGTCAGCGCTGACCGCTTTTTTAGCTCCAGAAGAATATGAGCATGCGAGGCGCAAGGAATCGTAGCTTTCTTCTGCCTTTCTGCATCGAAAGGACAAGGGGAAAACTTTAAATGGAGAATCAACAATCCGCCGTGCTTCCGGTTTTACCGCTGAAGAACACGATTTTGTTTCCGGGATTGCTGCTGCCGCTTTCGGTCGGGCGGGAAAGCTCGCTCCAGGCCGTAGAGGCGGCGCTTAAGACGGAGGGAAAAGAGATCCTCCTGGTTGCGCAGCGCGAAGCCGAAGTCG
>JBOGMI010000409.1:0-1576 GCA_050746645.1 Bryobacteraceae bacterium
TGGGGCTGATTCAGGTGATGAAGCACCTGGAAGACATGGACAAGGTCGGGCACGGCATCGCGGTAGCGTTTGTGGCGACGGTTTATGGCGTGGGTTCGGCGAACCTGTTTTTTCTGCCGGTGGCGAGCAAGCTCAAGCTCAGACTGGACCAGGCGCAGGAGATGAAAGAACTGATGCTGGAGGGCGTGATCAAAATCGCGGAAGGCATGAATCCGCGGCTGATCCGCATGCATTTGGAGGCGTATTTACGCGACCGGCGGGCGGCCGAAGCCGAGCGCAAGGCGGCGGGAGGAGCAAGGGCGAGAGCGGCGGTTAGCTCTTAGCTGTTAGCTGTAACTGCTAGCTGAGAGCTAAAAGCTAATAGCTAATTATGCGGCGAAAACAGAAATCGCATGAAAACCGGGACCGGTGGCTGGTCTCCTATGCCGATTTCATTACGCTGCTGTTCGCGTTTTTTGTCGTGCTTTATGCTTCGGCAGAGATCAACCGCACACGCGCGCGGGAGGTATCGCAAGCGGTGCAGCGGGCACTACACGAGGGCATTCCCGTGCCCAAAGCGGCGATTTTGATCGGCGGCACGGTGACCGACGTTGGGAAAGGCAACGCGCAGCACAACGGGCCGGGTGGCGCGATGCCGTCGGTTACGGACACCGAGGCGGCGCCCAAGCCGCCGCAGGTGGACGAGCTGCTGCCTTCGATGAAGCTGCTCGAAGCGGCGCTTTCCGGAGAGATCGCCAAAGGCGAGGTGCGATTGAAAATGGAGCAGCGCGGGCTGGTGATCGGACTGCAGGCGGGCGCGTTTTTTGCCTCGGGCGACGACGCGATTAAGCCAACGGCCTATCCCACAATTGCGAAAGTAGCCAGCGTGCTGAACAAACTGCCGAACGCGCTGCGCCTAGAAGGGCACACTGATTCGGTACCGATCGATACTCCGCGGTTTCACAACAATTGGGAGCTATCGGCGGCGCGCAGTATTTCGATGCTGCGGCTGCTGCACCAAAAATACGGAGTGGCGCTGGATCGGATGGCGATTGTGGGTTATGCGGCAACCAAATCGGCGCATTCGAACGCGACGGCGGGGGGGCGGGCGAAGAACCGGCGGGTGGACATCGTGATCGTGAGCCGGTACGGGATGCGGGCGGAGCCGGGGTTTTCCTCCAAAACAAAAAACTAGAATTCGGCCCGAAACGTGCGACAAGGCAGTAGCGGCAGGATGGAGGCCGCGCCGGGGAAAGGCCGGAAATTTTCAGAATCAGGATCTCAATATGATTTCATTGCAAACTAACGTTACTTCGCTCGACGCGCAGAACAGTCTGAATACAGATAACCTGGCGCAGGGCAAAACCATTCAACAGCTCAGTTCGGGCTACCGCATCAACAGCAGCGGCGACGATGCGGCAGGTCTCGCGGTGGCGAACCAGTACCGCGACAACATCGCGGAATTGACACAAGGTGTCAGTAATGCGAGCACCGGTATCGCGCAGCTTCAAATTGTTGATGGCGGCTTGAGCAATATTTCGACGATTATGGACCGCATGAAGACGCTGGCAACCCAATCGGCGTCGGGCACGTTTAC
>JBOGMI010000410.1:0-1377 GCA_050746645.1 Bryobacteraceae bacterium
TCATATTGCCGGGCAGCCTTGCCGACCGCTGCACACACCACTAACTCGAAGATCTGATCCTCGCTATAGCCCGACGCCTTAACCGCCGCGATGTCCCCGTCCGTAACCTTGTGAGAGCATTTCGCAACCTTGTCGACCAGAGTGCCAACAGGCTCGGCTAGTGCGGAATTGTTGAAGGCGGCACAGCGTTGAGCTGCCGGTGCCCGGCCCTCTCCCTTCAGAATCCGACTAACAAGTGCCGTTCGCGCTGGGTTGATATCCGCCATTATGACCCCCCTTTCTCTTGTGCCATGTCAATAACAACCTTGTCATCTTTCACCCGCGGCGGTGAAGCACGTGCTTGCCGCATTCGTCGCTCGATGAACTGACGAACCCGCTCGTTCTGAGCGATGGGTACCGCACGTCGGTAGCACTCACAGGCTTCATGGTTGCTGCCGAGCCTGCGAAACATATCAGCGCGAGCGAGGTGGAACGGTGCGTACTCGTCCAGTGCGCCCGTGCGTTCGATATCTTCAAGCAGACAAAGGCCCCTCATCGGGCCGACTGCGAACGACACGGCTACGGCCCGGTTCAGCTCGATAACGGGGGTTCGCTCGTAGCGCAGGAGTTGTTCGTATAAGGTTGCAATCTGGGGCCAGTCAGTGTCGGCGAAACTTGGTGCTTCGGCATGGACCGCCGCAATCGCGCCTTGAATCTGGTACGGGCCGGGTCGCCCCATGTGCAGCGCCTGCTCGACGAGCAGAATGCCTTCCCTAATTTGTGGGCGTTTCCATTTAGTCCGATCCTGATCCTCGAGCAGCACTAGATCCCCAGCTTCACTCACACGGGCGTCGCTTCGTGAGTCGTGGAGCAGCATAAGTGCCAAGAGGCCCATAGCTTCAGGCTCTTCAGGAAGGAGCGCAGACAAACCACGCCCGAGGCGAAGTGCATCGGCCACCAAGTCGCCGCGGACGAGGCCTCCATCGGAGCTTGCGAGGTAGCCTTCGTTGAACATCAGGTACAAGACGCTGAGAACAGCCTTGAGGCGCAGTGGAAGAATGGCGCGATCCGGGATTTCGTACGGGATACGGGCGCGCGCGATTTTCTGCTTCGCTCGAGCGACGCGCTGCGCAATCGTTGCTTCCGGGACGAGGAAGGCCCGTGCGATTTCAGCGACACTGAGCCCTCCGAGTGTGCGCAGCGTGAGCGCTACCTGAGCCTCACACGAGAGGGCGGGGTGGCAGCAGGTGAAGATTAGGCGCAATTGATCATCAGCGATCGGCGATAATTCGAACTCATCGTGCGGACTACGAATCTCTTGTTCGAGCCGGAGCGAAAGGGCCAGCTCGCTGCGCTTCGCTTCGACGATTTTGAGGTGCCGGATCCGGTCAATCGCCT
>JBOGMI010000411.1:0-1346 GCA_050746645.1 Bryobacteraceae bacterium
GCGATCAAAACGCAACTACATATTGTGTTTTTTTGTGCGCCCGCTAGGCGCCAGGTTGTCGAGCTGGTGCCTGACCGGCCCCCAGCGCCGCATACTTCGGCAGCAGCCCGAAGCAGAGAGCCGCCACGGAGACGATGGCCGCGAACGCGAGCAGGGTCGAATGGTAGGAGCCGGTTCGGTCGAACATGCTGCCCATAACAACCGGCCCCAGCGCTCCCGCGCATGCGTAAACCGTCCAGGTGTATCCATAAAGTTCGCTAAAGCGCTCCAGCCCAAAATAGCGGGTCAGAAGATAAGGCGTCGCGTCGGACTCGGAACCTGTAGCCGCTCCGACGAGCAAAGCGCCCAGGCAGGCGGTACCGATCCCGCTGCTGTAGACAATTACCAGGAATCCAGCGGTGCAAATCAGAAACAGAAGCGCTACCACGCGCGCGGCGAAAAAACGGTCGAGCAGATAGCCGGTGCCCAATTTACTCACCAGTGCCGCAAGCCCGACGGCGGACAAGATCGTAGCGGCGTACTCGGGCGAAAAACCGCGATCGGTGAGCAGCGGCGGCAAATGCGCATTCAGGCCGTTCGTCGCCAGCGAAAACAGCAGGAGCGCCGAAGCGATCAGCAGAAATGGGCGGCTCCGAAGCAATGGCCAAATGCTACCTTTCTTTTCGGCCGAGAGGGATGCAACCGGGCCATGGTGTCCTTCCGGTTCATACAGGAATAGGGCCGTGAGCGGCATGCCGAACAAAAGAATGATCCCGCCCAGAATCGCGTAGGCGGCTCGCCATCCGTAAACCGAAATCAACGCCTGCGCCAGGGGAGGGAAGATCATCGATCCCATTCCCGAACCTGCCATAACGGCTGCGAGCGCGCGTCCGCGCGAAGCATGGAACCAGGCGCTGATGACCCGCGCGTAGCCCAGTTGTGTCGTGCCGTTGCCGACGACTCCCAGGATCACGAGGACGCCGAGAAAATGCCCCAAGTGCGGAGTCAGCAGGCTTAACGAGCCAAAACCCCCGCCATAGATCGCGACGCACGGCAACAGGATGCGCCGCGCGGGATAGCGATCGAACAGGCGTCCGATAAAGGGAGAGCAGCCGGCCACAGTGAGCGCGGCAACCGCGAATCCCAGCGAGATCTCTTCCCGATTCCAGCCGAATGTGGCGCTGAGCGGCTTCAGAAACACGCCGAACGTGAAGATGAAAACGGAGCCAAAGCCGGCGAACACTCCGCAGCAGGCAGTAATCAGGACTAGAGTCCGCTGCCGGTTCCTCGCTTCACTTCTTTGCGGGCGGCTGCGGTGCGGGTTGAGAGCTGCGGGAGTATCCATAGATGGCCGATCGTTTCCCGCC